>JAUHYN010000149.1 GCA_030426505.1 bacterium
CCCGACGGACTCGAAGTCGAGCGGGACGTCGAGGTGCTCGGCGGTGAAGAGCGGGGTGCTGGAGCCGCCCGGAGTCCAGAACTTCAGCTCGTGGTCGGGGTCGCGCATGCCGCCCGCGAGCTCGAGCAGCTCGCGCATCGTGATGCCGAGCGGCGCCTCGAACTGGCCGGGGTTCTTCACGTGCCCGGAGAGGCTGAAGATGCCGAAGCCGGTGGACTTCTCGGCCTACAACCGCGGGCTGTTCGCGGCGATCACCGAGCAGAAGCGCTACCCACGCGCGGCCCGGAAGCTCGGCCTCCAGGGCCGGGTCATCGTGGTCGTCACGCTCGACAGGAGGGGCGGCCTGGCGGAGCCGCCGCGCATCCACACCTCGTCCGGACACTCGATCCTGGACGAGGACGCCCTGCGCGCGGTCCGCTCCGCCGCCCCGTTCCCGCCGCTGCCCTCCGGGTTCGCGGGGACCACGCGCCAGATCGCCATCCCGGTCCAGTACCGGCTCGATTGAGGCCGCTTGACTCCGCTCGGCTCCGCCGGTGAACTTCGGCCTGCGTTGAGATTGATTCGCAATTTCATCGCGCTCGCCGCGCTCCTGACGCCGTCCGCGACGTGGGCCCAGGTGGGCACGTCGTCTACGTCCACGCGCGCCGACGCGGGTTTGGACCTCAGCCTCGTCGACCCGGCGCTCGAGGACGAGGTCGACGACACGATCGAGGAGATCGTCGTCACCGGCTCGCGCACGGAGAAGCTGTTGTCGGACGCGCCGGTCGCGACCGACGTCATCGGCCGGGAAGCGGTGCGCGACTCGGGCGCGCCGAACCTCGAGGCGATCCTCGAGACGCTCCCCGGCGTGCAGCTCGAGCGCCGCGCGAACGGGACCGGGCTCCAGCTGCAGGGCCTCAACCCCGAACACGTGTTGCTGTTGATCGACGGCGAACGCGTCGCCGGGAAGACGCGCGATCAGTTCGACGTCGGGCAGTTCGATCTCGAGAACGTCGAGCGCGTGGAGATCGTCCGCGGCGCGGCGTCGGCGCTGTACGGCGCCGATGCGATGGGCGGCGTGGTCAACATCATCACGCGCGAGGGGAAGAAGCCGCTCACGTCGAGCGCGCGCGCGACGTACGGCCAGCTCAATCAAGTCGATCTGATCGGGAACGTCGGCACGCGGCAGGGCAAGCTGTCGCTCAACGTCAGCGGCGGCCTGCACCGCGCGGACGCGTTCGATCTCGATCCCAGCGACGAGGCCCCCAACGGCAACCCGACCAGCGGCGACGGATTCACGTCCTGGAACGTCGCCGCGCGCGCCGACTACGAAGCGGACGAGGACACCAACGCGGGGCTGCGCGTGAGGTACCGAACCTCGGACGTGAACGGCCTCAACGCGATCGTCGGGACGCGCGGGATCATCGATCGCAACGAGCGCATCGAGCGCCTCACCGTCTCCGGCGGCCCGGTCCTGAAGCTCCCGAACGCCGCGAAGCTCCGTGTCTCCGTGGTGCACTCGCGTTATCGCCAGCAGATCGTCCAGGACCAGATCGGCACGCGCGACGGCGACTCGTCGGAGGACAACCGCCAGGTCTCGAACCAGGCCACCGTGCAGTACGACCGCCTCTTCGGCGATCAGCACTTCGTGTCGATCGGCGTCGAGGGCCTGCACGAGCAGCAGGACGTCGAGTTCACGCAGGGGCTCCAGGATCGGCGCCGCGGCGCGATCTACGTGCAGGACGAGTGGACGATCCTCGAAGACGCCGAGCGCCTCGTCGTCATCCCGAGCCTCCGCTACGACGCCGACTCGCAGTTCGGCGGTCGCCCGAGCCCGCGCCTCGCGGCGCGCTTCGATCCATTCCGCGAGCTCACCCTGCGCGCGAGCTACGGCTGGGGCTTTCGACCGCCGACGTTCGAGAACCTCTACCTCGTGTTCGTGAACCCGGGGAGCAACTACCGGATCAACGGCAACCCGGATCTCGTGCCGGAGGTGTCGCAAGGCGTGAACATCGACGCGACCTACCGCTATGACGATCTCGTCTTCACCGCGGCGGGCTTCTTCAACGCGGTCGATAACCTGATCACCACGCTGCGCTTCGACTCCAACGAGCCCGCGCCGTGCGGCCCGACGTTGAACCCGAATCGCCTCTCGCAGTTCTGCTACTCGAACGTCGCCGACGCGCAGACGATGGGCGTGTCACTCGGCGTCGGGTACCGGTACGAGCGCTACCTCGAAGCGAACACCTCGCTGGATCTCTTGCGCACGAAGGGCTCGTTCCCGACGGACGAAGTCGTCGAGCACGAGCTCCCCGGCCGCCCGAACGTCCGCGCGACGCTGCGCGTGACGGGGCGAGTGCCGGACTGGGGCACGAAGCTGGTGGTGCGCGCGGCCTACGAAGGCCCCGCCGAGCTGTTCGCCGACTTCGACCTCGACGGCAACGACGACACCCGCCCGGCGTTCGCGCTGCTCGATCTGCGCGTCGCGCAGGATCTGTTCGAGTACGCCGAGGCTTTCGTCGGTGTCGAGAACCTGCTCGACGCTGGCGATCACTACACCCTCCCCCTTCAACCCCGCACGTTCTACGCGGGGGTCGCGGGTCGGTTCGACATCGAACCCACGAAAGACGCGACGCCGTAGTATGAAAGGAGACGCACCATGAAGCTGTTCACGAAGATCCTCGGCGCCACCCTCCCCCTCGCGCTGCTCGCCTGCTCCGGTGACCTGAACCAGCCCGGCGACGACGACGACATCGAGCCGCCGGTGGGCGACAGCCTCATCGCCGTCGTGGAGGAGGACGACGGATCGCTGACCGCGACCGTCGACGGCACCGCCCAGATGACGTGGGTGTACATGGACCTCGAGTCGAAGAAGGAGGTCGAGGTCACCTCGCCCTCTTCGTCCACCGACTGGGACATCGCGTTCCAGCGCTTCCGCACGATCACCAACGGCGGCATCAACGGCTCCGGTGGCGTGGAGGTCGCGCGCCTCGGCACGATCGCGTTCGACGCGGTGACCGAAGCGCCGCGCGAGGGCTACGACGTCGACGCCGCCGACGGTGACGACGAGGGCGACATCGACGACGACGCGATCCGCGTGGGCCCGAGCTCGGAGACCGGCCCCTGGGCGTACAACCCGGAGATGCACACGCTCTCCGCGAGCGGCGAGGTGTTCGTCGTGAAGACCGTCGAAGGGAACTTCTTCCTCCTCGAGTACCTCGAGTACTACGACGACAACGGCGTCGCGGCGCACGTGCAGATGCACTTCAAGCAGCTCGGCGGGCAGCTCCCCGAAGGCGTCTTCCTCGCGGCGTGGGATCGCACGCGCGTGTACCTGTCGATCCAGGACGGCGTGGTCGCGGTCGACGACGAGACCATGTCGACCGACTGGGACCTGTCGACGCGCCTCGTCGGCTGGGCCACCAACAGCAACTTCGATCGCCCGGGGAGCGCCGGCGCGATGGTCGCCCCGTCGAACGACTACGCGTCGATCACCTCCGCGCCCACGGTCGGCTTCGTCACGGACGAGACGTTCCCTTACCCCGGCCCGCCCGGCGCGATGTTCGACTTCGACGGCAACCCGGTCCTCACGGACTGGTTCGACTACAACATGACCGACCACACCGCGGAGTCGAAGGGCCTCGTGTACCTCGTGCGCGGCGCGAACGGCGACTACGGCAAGCTCGAGATGGTCGCGTACGACGAACCGAACAAGACGTACCAACTGAGGCTCGATCCGATCGATCGCCGCGTGGAGACCGTGACGATCCAGGTCGACGCCACGACCGACTGGACCTACTGGAGCCTCCGCCTCGGCGCGGCCGTCGAGGTCACGGACCCCGCGACCGAATCGCACTGGGACCTCGCGTTCAAGGGCACGAAGATCCGCACCAACTCCGGCACGAGCGGCGCCGGTGAAGGCGGCGCCGTCGCCTCCGCGATGGCGCTCGACGCGATCGCGAGCGCCCCCGCCGACGGGTATGCCGTCGACACCGACCTCGTGGACCCCGCCGACGCGCAAGCGATGTTCTCGGGCAACGACGTCCTCTCCGGCTGGTGGGAGTTCGACGGCACCTCGTCGAGCACCGTCCCGCGCGACGCGAGCTTCATCGTGCGCGCGGGCGACGGCAGCTTCGCAAAGCTGCGCGTCACCGGCTACGCGAACGACGGCGAGTACACGATCGACTACGCGTACGCCGGCCCGAACCAGACCGACTTCTGATCACTCGGCGGCCGCGGCCGCCGCTGCGTCGCGCGCGCAGCGGAAGCCGATGTGCGCGCTCGCGCGGTTCGCGTCGTAGGCGTTGCTCGACGTGACGCGCGCCTGCGTCTTGTCCGCGTGTCCGAACGAGCTGCCCTTCACCACGCGCGCGGTCTTCCTGCGATCGGCCCAGTCCGCCGTCCACTCCATCACGTTGCCGCCCGCGCCCGTGATCCCGGACGCGGAGGGGTACTGCACGAGCGCCCCGACCGGCGCCGTCTCGGGGAAGCCGTCCACGTAGCCTTCGATCGCCTCCCAGTGCGGCGCGCGCGTCTTCGCGGTCGAGTCCGCGAGGTTCGCCGCGCCCTCCGGCGGCGGCCACGCGCTGCCCCACGTGTACGAGGCATCGTCGGCGCCGCGAGCCGCGCGCTCCCACTCTGCTTCGGTGGGGAGGCGCTGCTTCTTCCACGCGCAGTAGGACTCCGCCTGCTCCGCGGTGACGCAGTTCGCGGGGTGGCGCGACTTCTCCGGGACACCGGCCGTGCAGCGATCGAACTTCGCGGCCTCCTTGCACGCGCCCGCGTCCACACAGGCTTGGTACTGCGCGGCCGTCACCTCGCGGCGATCGATCGCGTACGCGGCGAGCTCCACCTTCGACTTGCCGAGGCGATACGTCCCGGCCGCGATGTCCACCGGGCCCAGCTCGATCGTCTCGTTCGTGACCGGCACGAGGTCCAGCGCGATCGCGCGATCGCACCCGCCCGTGCGGCGCTTGCGGCGCTCCGCGACCGAGCAGTCGTTCGGATCGCCCACGCGCCCGTCCGCGATATCCGGCGAGAACACCACGCCGCCCTGTTCGAGCGCGGCGACCGTTCCCTTCGCGACACCGAACCCGCCGATGTCGATCTGCATCGCGACGTGCGTCGCGCCCTCGCACTCGCCGACCAAGCCGGCGCGGTCGATGCGCGTCGCCTCGGGCGCGTGGAGGATCGCGACGCGGCGCGCGTCGAAGCGCACGGCCTCGGCGTCCGTGGGCGACGCGAACGGGAGCTCGCGCGACATCGCCTCGGACTTCACGACCCCCTTCGTCTGCTTGGGCTCCGGCTGGTACGCGTAGCGCCCCGGCGCGTGGCAGTCGGCGAGGATCTCCAGCCGCGCGTCGCAGCTGTCGCCGCCGTACTTCACGACGACGATGTGTTGCTTCGCGCCCGCCTCCACCGCTTCGCGGAGCGCGGTGTCGGCGCCGACGAGCGAAGGGCGGGTCGACAGCGCGCCGGGCGTGCAAGCGTCTGCCTCGCGCGCGCGCGATGCGGCGTCGCGCTCCGACGACGTCCCGAGGAGCGCGCAGCCCCCGCACCCGGTCAGGAGGACCAATCCCAGCGTCGCGGCCCGGCGCATCCGCGCGACGCATAACACGCGCCTTGGTCGGGAGCCATTTGGGACGTTCGGGGTTGACTCGCCCACCGAGGCGCGCGCGTGTGAAGGGCCGTGGGACGCGTCGCGCTCGTGACCGGAGGAACCCGCGGGCTCGGGCTCGCGATCGCCGAGGCCCTCGCCCACGCGGGGCACACGCCGGTCCTCCTCTACCGTTCGGACGAAGAGAGCGCCCAGGCCGCGCTCGAGCGCCTGAAGCCCGTCGCGCCGAACGCGGCGGCGTACGCGGGCGACGTCGATGACGACGCGCGGATCGAAGCCATCGTGGCCGAGGTCGCCGAATCGATCGGGCCGATCGGCGTGCTCGTCAACAACGCGTTCCGGTCGGGGCGACCGCCGCAGAAGACCCACACGCTCTCCGTCGAGGCGTGGCGCGAGGACGTCGCGACGAACCTCACTGGGCAGTTCATCGTCACGCGCGCGTGCCTCCCGCACATGGTCGACGCGAGCTTCGGCCGCATCGTGTTCATCGGCTCGCTCGCGCAGCGCGGAGAGGCGGGGCGGGTCGCGTACGCGACGGTGAAGTCGGCGCTCACCGGGTTCGCGAAGACGCTCGCCCAGGAATACGCGCGGTACGGGATCACTGCGAACGTCGTGAGCCCGGGATTCATCGAAGCGGGCGCGTTCCTCCGCCTGTCCGAAGAGATCCGTAACCGCGCCCTCGCGATGGTCCCGTCCCGCCGCGCCGGCCGCGCCGAAGAAGTGGCGGCGCTCGTCGTACACCTCGCGAGCGATCTCGGCGCCTACGTCACAGGACAGCACATCGGCGTCGATGGCGGGGCGCGCTGACGCACGCTGACTCAAGCCCAGGCTGTGGCCACCGATTCGGGGATCGATGGTCCAGCTCCTCGTCGTCGGATCGCGCGATGTCATCGTCGCGGACCCCCGAATGCGGGAGCTGTACGACCTCGTGCGCGACCGCCTGGCCGACGCCGAGCTCCCGGTACTGATCCGAGGTGAGACAGGCGCCGGCAAGGAGCTGATCGCCGCCGCCGTCCACGAGTGGTCCCCCCGGGGCGCCGGCCCCCTGGTCGCGGTGAACTGCGCGGCGCTCCCCGACGCGCTGGTGGAGAGTGCCCTCTTCGGCCACCGGCGCGGCGCGTTCACGGGCGCCGACGTGGATCAGCAAGGCCTGTTGCGCGCCGCCCACCGCGGGACGCTGTTCCTCGATGAGGTCGGCGAGATGAGCGAGCACGCGCAAGCCAAGTTGCTCCGGGTGCTCGAGACCAAGCGCGTCCGCCCGGTCGGTGAGAGCGCGGAGATCGAAGTGGACGTCCGCATCGTCGCCGCGACGAACCGATCGCTGAAGGACGAAGTGAAGGCCGGGCGCTTCCGCCGCGACCTCTACTACCGGATCCGCGGCGCCGAGATCCGGCTCCCGCCGCTGCGTGAGCGCCCCTCGGACATCGACGCGCTCGCGGAGAAGTTCCTCCTCGACGCGTGCATGCGGACCCGGCAGCCGATGAAGCGCCTCTCTGAGGCGTTCACCGCGGCGCTGCACGCGCACACCTGGCCCGGCAACGTGCGCGAGTTGGAGTCCGCGATGACGTACCTCGGTACCATCGTGGAGGGCCCCGTGCTCGAACTCGAGCACTTCACCGCGTGGTGCGACGCGTCGGTGGACCTGGTCGTCGATGCCGCGACGACGCGCGCCGTGACCTCCGATCTCTCCTTCCGCCCGATCGCCGACGAGCTCGCCGACCTCGAGCGCGACCGAATGCGCCGAGCGCTCATCTCGACGGACGGGCGGCGCACCGAGGCCGCGGCGCTGATCTCGATGCCCCTGCGGACGTTCACGACGAAGCTCAAGCAGTACGAGCTGGATCGACTGACGTTCCCCATCCGGAAGTCGGCGTGACCTCCGCCGCCAACCTGTACCGCTTCGGCGAGTACGTCGTCGAACGCGAGCTGGGCGCGGGCGCGATGGGCGAGGTCTACCTCGCGCGCGACCCGATCCTGGATCGCCCCGTCGCGATCAAGCGCATCGCGGCGCGCGCCGCCTCGGCTGCGGCCCGCGAGCGCTTCCTCGTGGAGGCCCGCGCGGCCGCGCGCATCCAGCACGACAACGTCGCCGCCGTGTATCGCGCCGGCGAGATCGACGGCGCGCCGTTCCTCGTCTCCGAGTTCGTCGCGGGACAGGCGCTCGACACCCTCGCGTTCCCGCTCCCTTACGAGCGCGTCCTCGACATCGGCCTCGGCCTCGCGCGCGGCCTCGCCGCCGCCCACGAACGCGGCGTGCTCCACCGCGACCTCAAGCCGAGCAACGTGATCCTCGCGGACGGCGACCGCCCGAAGCTGGTGGACTTCGGCCTCGCGAAGCTCTTGGGCGCCGAGGAGGACGCGCCGCCCTCGCCGGAGACTGCGGTGCCGAGCGCGGGCGCGTTGCGGGCCCCCGCCCTCGCGCCGGCGGCGCTCCGCGACGCGACGATCGCGCCCCAAGCGATCGCGCTCCGCGACGCGAACGTCACCCCCGCTTCGCTCCTCGAGGCGAACGCCGCCCCCGGCGCGGCGCGCGACGCCACGATCGCGCCCCACGCGATCGCCCTCCGCGACGCCACCGTCGCGCCCTCACTCCGCGACGTCACCATCGCCCCGAATGCGCTCGCGCTCCGCGACGCCACCGTCGCGCCCGCTTCTCCCCTCCGCGACGCGACGATCGCGCCCCCGGCGATCGTCTCCGGCGCCCCCCGCAAGCTCACGCGCGACGGCGCGCTCCTCGGGACACCCGACTACATGGCGCCCGAGAGCTGGCGCTCGGAGATCGCGACGGCGGCGACGGATCTGTACGCGCTGGGCGCGCTCTTGTTCGAGCTGACGACCGGCGCGGTCCCGTTCGCGGCGACGCCGGTCGAGGCGCTCCGCGAGACGGTGCTCTCGACCGACGCGCCGAGCCTCGCCGAGCAGGCGGTCGGGATGGACCGCCGCTTCGTCGCGATCGTCGACCGCCTCCTCGCGCGACGGCCCGAGGATCGCTTCGCCAGCGCCGACGAACTCGCGAAGGCCCTCGACCGCCTCCGCCGCGCGACGCGCGTCGGGCCGGTGCCGGAAGGGAACCCGTACCGCGGCCTCGCGGCGTTCGAGGCGCGGCACCGCGCGCTCTTCTTCGGCCGCGACCGCGACGTGGAACGCATCGTCGATCGTCTCACGACCTCGCCGCTCGTGGTCGTCACCGGCGACTCGGGGCTCGGCAAGTCCTCCCTCGTGAATGCGGGCGTCGTCCCCAGCCTCGCCGAACGCGAGGACGCGCGGACCTGGGCGTCGGCGCGCGTGACGCCGGGCCGTCACCCCCTCGCGGCGATCGTGGAGGCGCTCGACGCGATCGTCGGGGTCGGTCCGGAGGCGCTGCGCGCGCTGATCGAGTCACGGCCCGCCGAGCTCGCGTCAACACTGCGACGGCGCCTCGGGGGCCAGCGCGGCCTACTCCTCGTGGTGGATCAGCTCGAGGAGTTCTGCACGCAGAGCGTCGCGGAGGAGCGCGACCTCGTCGCCGAGCTCATCGCGCGCCTCGCCGACGACGTCCGCGGCGTACGAATCCTCGCCACGCTCCGCGCCGACTACCTCACGCGCCTCGCTGCGCTCCCACGCCTCGGCGAACAGCTCTGTCGCTCGATCCACGTCGTCGGCCCGCTGGACGACGAAGGCATCCGCGAGGTCATCGTCGGCCCGGCGCGCGCGACCGGCACGCGCTTCGAGAGCGAATCGCTCGTCGATGCACTCGTTGACGCGACCCGACAGAGCCGACGCGGCGCCCTCCCCCTCCTCCAGTTCGCGCTCGAGCGGCTCTGGAACGAGCGCGATCCGAACACCAACACGATCACGCGCCACGCGCTCGACGCGATGGGCGGCGTGGCCGGCGCCCTCGCCCAGCACGCCGACGACGTCGTCGCCGCGCTCCCCCCGCCGCGTCGTCGCCACGCGCGCGCGCTCCTCGTGATGCTCACCTCCGAGGAGGGCGTCCGCGCCGCGCGCACGGCGAGCGAACTCCTCCCCGAACCCGACGCGGACCGCGCCGCCACGCTCGACGCCCTCGTGGAGGGCCGCCTCGTCGTCGCGTCCGAGGCCTCGGACGACACCGTCTACGAGCTCGCCCACGAGGTGCTGATCGACGGCTGGCCCACCCTCGCGCGGTGGCGACACGACGACGAAGACGTCCGCGCGGCCCGCGTCCGCTTGGACGCTGCGGTGCGCGAGTGGGTCCGACTCGATCACACGCCCGGCGCGCTGTGGTCTCGAACGCAACTCGACGAGATCGAGCCCCTCGTCGAGCGCATGGAGCTCGGCCCCGAGGCCACCGCCTTCCTCGCGACCGCGCGCACTCGGATCCAGCGCGCGCGCCGACGGCGTATCGCTCGCTTCGTCGCGCCCCTCATCTTCGTCGCTGCCGCGCTCGCCACGTTCTTCGTCGTCGAACACGTCCGCGCCGAGCGCCAGGCCGACGCCGCGCTCGCACTCGGTCTCGCCGACGCCCGCGACGCCGAACACCACCGCAACGAGAGCGAGCGGGCGCGCGCAGCGGCCTTCGCCGGATTCGATCGCGGCCGCGACGACGCGGAAGCGGCGTGGTCCCGCGCGCAGCACGCCGCCGAAGAGGCGGAGCGCGCCTATCGCGACGCCCTCCAACACGTGGAGCGCGCGCACGCTGCCCGCCCCGACCGCGAAGACATCGCCCATCACTTCGCCGAGCTCCCCTTCGCCCGCGCGCTCCTCGCCGAACGACGCGAACGCCCCGACCTCGCGGCGGAGCTGATCCAGCGCGCCGCCCTCTACGACCACGACGGCACGCTCGTCGCGCGCTGGGACGAACCCGCGCGCGTTCGCCTCCTCGGCCTCGCACCCGACGCCGACCCGCGCCTCGAGCGCTACGAGCGGGACGGCGCGAACTACGTGCCCACGCCGGTCGCGATGCACGGCGCGGAGCTCGAGCTCCCGCCCGGATCCTACCGCCTCACGACCACGGATTCGGGCGCGCCGATCCATCACCCGTTCGTCGTCGGGCGCGGCGAACGCCTGGACCTCGACGTCCACGTCGCAGTGCCCGAGCTCCCGGCTGGGTTCGTCCACATCCCCGCCGGGCGCGCCTTCTACGGGAGCACCGCCGAAGACGAAGCGCGCGTCGGCTTCTTCGACGCCGTCCCCGCGCACGAGATCACCGTCCCCGCGTTCGCGATCGCTCGGCACGAGGTCACGTTCGCCGAGTGGCTCGCGTTCCTCGACGCGCTCCCCGCCGCCGAACGCGCGCGCTTCCTCTCGGCGACCATGGACGACTCCGGCCTCACGTCCGGCGGGCTGTCCCTCGCGCGCGACGCCACCGGGTGGACCGTCAAGATGCGCCCCGCGAAGGTCGAGTACACCGCGCGCGCGACGGAGCCGATCCGCTACGCCGACCGCGCGGTCCGCCAGGCGCAGGACTGGACCAAGATGCCGGTCACCGGCGTCTCCGCCGACGACGCCCAACGCTACCTCGCGTGGCTGAACGACACGGGCCGCGCGCCGGGCGCGCGACTGTGCAACGAACGCGAGTGGGAGCGCGCCGCGCGCGGCGCCGACCGCCGCGAGTACCCGCACGCCGAAGTCCTCACCCCCGACGCCGCCAACTTCGACCAGACGTACGGCAAGGCGCCCGGCGGAATGGGACCCGACGAGGTCGGCGCGCACCCCGCCTCCGACAGCCCGTTCGGGGTCGCCGACATGTCCGGCAACGCCTTCGAGTGGACGACCGCCGCCACGTCCACGCAGACGTTCGTGCTCCGCGGCGGCAGCTTCTTCTACGACGCCAAGACCAATCGCCTCACGAACCGCGCCGTCGCCGTCTCGTCGCTGCGGGTCGGTTCCGTGGGCT
>JAUHYN010001316.1 GCA_030426505.1 bacterium
CGCGCGCACGCTCACGGGCCCGAACGGCAGATCGATCTCGCGCTCGGCGGAGTCGTGTTCGAACTCCATCATCGCGCGCGCCGCCTCGAAGGCGTCGTCGATGTCCGTGTCGGTCTCGTTCGGTCCGATCGGGATCCCGTGGTGCGCGACGGCGACGTTCGCGAACACGTCCGCGCCGCGCGCGAAGGCGACCTCCGCGGGTCGCCGCGGATCCCACTCGAGGAGCGTGCGGTCGTTCTGCGCCTCATAGCGCGTGACGAGGAACGCCTGCGCGCCCTTCGCCGGCCCATTCGTGAGGACCACCCAGCGCGGCGGGAGGCCGTCCGGCCACGCGCGATCGATCAGCGCCGACGTGTCGCCGACTTCGACCGGCTCGCTCAGCGTCGCGCCGTCGAGCGCGCGGTCGAACGCGAGCGGGTGCTCCGTCTCGAACACGATCGCCTGCTCGACCGACGCCTCGTTCATCACCAACATCCCCGCGGGGAAGTCGACGGTGGTCTCGGGCCCGGCCCAGTCGATCCGCAACACGGTCGACGCCGACAGCCCCGGGTCCGACGCGTAGTCGAGCGGGCGCACGTGATCCTCCACCGACCGACGGCGCCGCGCGTCGGTGAGGTTGCCCTCCGCGAACGCCACCTCCTGCGCGTACGCGATCCGATCGAGGCGATACGCGAGCGTCTCGAACAGCATCCGCGAGAAGTCGGCTGGACCGCGGTGGACCCAGTCCTCCATCGACGTCTCCGCGCGCGCCAACATCCGATCCAGCAACGCGCGGGCGTCGCGGGCGCGGTAATCGATCGACAACAGCGGCGGCGTGGCCTCCGGCGCCTCGATCGGAGCCGGGAGCGGATCGTCGAGGTGACAGCGCCGGGGCGCCTCCGGTTCGAGCGCACCGACCCAGACCGTGCCTTCCGGATCTCCGGGCACGTCCACGCGCACGGCCGCGAGCGGGTGGTCGGGGTCGAGGCGGAGGTCCACGTCGCCCGTCGCCAAGATCGCAGCGACGAACGACCCCACCGGCACGTCGCGCGGAGGCGCGATGCGATACGGGAGCCCCTCGAGCACATCGAACGGGGGCGGCGCGTCCTCGACGTACGCGTCGCGCTCGCGGACTTCGTCGACGTCGGCGTCGAGATCGAGCGCGCGGCCATCTTCGGCGCCGGAGAAGATCGACGCGTAGACCTCGAGCCGCCCCGGCCCCACCCGAAGCCCCGCGCGGACGCGATCCACGGTGAGCTGGATGAGCTCGAGGTTCTCGGACCAGACCCACCCTGTGAAGATCGCGGTGTGCGCGGCGAGGCGTCGGAGCATGGTGCGGCGCAGCCCGGCGCCGACCTGCACGATGGACCCGCGCACGAACGCGAAGTCCGAGTCCCGTACGTCGACCGCGCCCGGGGCCTGCGTCGCGAGGAACGCCTCCGAACCGTCGACGACCGCGGTGATCCGCAGCGCCACGCAGTCGTCCGCGTCCGGCGGCTCGGGCGGCGCGAGGTTCCCGCCCGGCCCGACGGCGTCGCGCACGTCGGCGGCGTGGTCCGTCCATGCGACGTCGACCTCGCGCGGAGTGGGATCCAACGCGCAGTCGATCGCGTCGATCGAGACGTCGCGGACGGACACCGCGCCCGCCGACGGCGCGGCGTCGACCCAGAGCCCGATCGCCGCCGCGCCGGAGCCCACGACGTTCGCCACCCGCCCGTAGGCGACGTCCGCGCCGCGGACCGCGAACAGCGTCAAGCCGTACGCCCGGACGCCCGCGACCATCGACGCCGAGAAGCCGCGCAGCTGCACGTCCCCGCCCGACGCGAGGCGCACGCTCATCGCGTCGCCCGCGGAGGCGATGATCTGCTCACCGCCGAGATCGGTCACGGACACCCGCCGCGTCGCCGCGACGTCCGCGCCCCGCGCGCGCTCGCCGAGGATCTGTCGCGTGACCACGTCGGCGAGTTCGACGGAGCCGCGCGCCCGCACCGCGAGCCCGGCGGTCGCCGCGGTGCCCTGGACGTCGCGCACCACGAGCCCGGCGACGTCGACCTCGCCGCCCCGCAGGAACGCGCCGACGAGGACGTCTCCGCGGACCTCTTCCACCGACACCCCCGCGAGCGCGACGGACACCGACCCCGTCACCGACCTCGGCACGGTGACGCGCGACCTCGGTGCGTTCAGTCTCACAGTGCCCGCCCCAGGCACGCCGGGCACCTACACCGTGACGGCGTTCGACGGCGAGTGCCAGTGGACCGAGATCGCCACGTTCGTAGTGACCGCCACGACCACCACGACCACCACCACGACCA
>JAUHYN010001317.1 GCA_030426505.1 bacterium
TTCGGTACAGCGTGGAGCGCGCGACACCGAGCCGCCGCGCCGAGGTTGTTGCCGGACGCCTCGAGCGCGCGATCGAGGGCCGCCGCCTCGCTGTCTTCGAGCGACGGCGTCGGCGACGCGGTAGGCCCCGACGCGGCATCGAGCGTGAGGCTCGGGAGGTGCTCGGCGACGATGCGCTTCGGGTCGAGGGCGTACGCGTGCGCGAGCGCCGAACGCAGCTCACGCACGTTGCCCGGCCAGCTGTGGCGCTCGACATACGCGACCGCGCTCGCGTCGAGTACACACGGCGCGCCCTCCGCGATCTGATCCAACAACGCGCGCGCGAGCATCACGCGGTCCGTCCGCACGCGGAGCGGCGGGAGCTCCACGCTCGCGCCGCGGATGCGGAAGAAGAGGTCCTGCCGGAAAGCGCCGCTCTTCACGAGCGCGACGAGGTCCTTGCACGTCGCGGTGACGAGCCGGAAGTCCGAGCTCCGCGACTGCACCTCGCCCACCCGGTGGAAGCGGCCGTCTTCGAGCACGCGGAGCAACATCGCTTGCAAGCGCGGCGGCATCTCCGCGACCTCGTCGAGGAACAGCGTCCCGCCCGACGCGGACTCCAGCTTGCCCGGCGCACCCTCGGGCCGCGCGCCGGTGAACGCGCCAGGGCCGTAGCCGAACAGCTCGCTCTCCAACAAGGTCTCGGAGAGCGCGCCGCAGTTGAGCGCGACGAACGGTCCGTCGCGACGCGCGCTCGCGTCGTGGACCGCGCGCGCCATGAGGTCCTTGCCCGTGCCGGTCTCGGCCTGCAGCAACACCGGGAGCGGCGTGTTCGCGAAGCGCTGCACGCGGCGCTTCGCCTCCGCCAGGCCAAGGTCGTCACCGACGAGGCGAGCGAACGGATCCTCGGGCGGTCGCGCGGCGCGCGCGGGCTCCGACGCGACGAACACGAGCCCCGCCAGCACCGCCCCGTCCGATGCGTAGAGCGGTTCGAGCGTGAGGCGTACACCCTCGAAGGCCACCGAAGCGCGCCCCTCGCGGATCGCGCGCCAGATCGCTTCGAGGCGCGCGCGGACCTCGGGGAGCTTCGAGAGGAAGCTGCGCCCGGCGGGGTTCGCCATCTGCACGCGCCCTCCGGTCTCCACTACGAACGCCGCTTGGACCACGTGCTGCAGCGCGCGCGTGATGGTGTGGACGTTGCCGCTCGCTTCGAACGCGCGCGCGCGGAGTCGAAGCCCGATCGCGCGCGCGAGCGTCGACACCGCGACCTGCACGAACTCGGCGGGCGCCGAAGAGAACGAGGTCGCGTCGACGACGCCCACCACGCGACGGTCGGGCGCGAGGATCGGGCTCGCGTAGCAGGAGAGGCGGTGGTTACGGCGCTCCCAGTGCGCGAAGCCCTCTACCGACACCGCGGCGCCCTCGGCGACGGCCGTGCCGATCGCGTTGGTCCCGCGCACGGCCTCGTTCCAAGCGGCGCCTTCGATGAGGCGCTTCTCCTGCGCGGTGGATTCGAAGTCCCCGCCGCCGAAGCGGTCGACGATGACGCCGTCGGCGTCCGCGAGCAGGAGCGTGAAGTGGCGATCGCTGAAGTCGCGCGCCGAATCGAGCATCAACGGATTCGCGACGTCGAGGACCGCCTCCATCCGCTCGCGACACTCGGCGAGGCGCTGCTGCCCGAGGATGATCGGCTCGTCGTCGCCGACCGGGCGCACGCCGAGCGCCCGCACGCGGGCCCAGCGCTGGAGGACGGGGTCGCCTTCGGGTCGACCGCGCTGCTCGACGAACTGGTGCCAGAGCGTCGAGTCCGTCTGACGGAGGTGCAGCCCCGAGGTCCCCACCAGGCGATCACCTTACCGAGTCGATCCGCCGATGAAAACAAGCCCGGCCCCCTTTTGGGGGGCCGGGATCGAGCGCAGTCGAGCCCATGGGGGGGACAAAGGCAGGACTCGATGCGACTGCGCGCGAACGGACGATCTCCGCGCGCAGATCGATTGCACCGAGCGCGCCAAGCCCGCCCGCTGCGCAGCGTGCCGCGCGGCGCCGCGCGCGCGACAGTCGACTGGAGCGCTGCGAGTCGATCTGGAGCGAATCGCTACAACGCGAGCACCCGCCGACGCGCCGCGCTAGGCCCAATGCCGCTCACTTAGGCGATGACCGGCTGACGAACCTCGTCGCTGTCGAACGTGGAGGCCCGCAAGGGAGCCGCTAGGCGACCGCGCAGCGAACCGCAGGTGAGCGAAGGTCACCAGGCGAGACTTGCTCTCGCCGTTAAGTGACCGGTATTGGCGCTAGGCCATAACGGTCCTC
>JAUHYN010000150.1 GCA_030426505.1 bacterium
CGTCATCACGCCCGCGCAGCTCTCGGACGCCCTCACGCTCCAGCGGCGCAACGGGATGCGGCTGGGCGCGGCGCTCATCGCGCGCGGGCACATCGAGGAGGACGAGCTCGTCGCGGCGCTCTCGAGCCTGTTCGGCGTGCCGGCGGTCGACCTCGCGAACCTCGAACCGGACCCGGAGGCGCTCAGTCGCGTGCATCGCACGTTCGCCTCGGAGCACGACATCTTCCCCTACGGCCTCGCCCGCGAGCGCGGGCGCACGGTGCTCACGATCGCGATGTCGGATCCGCTCGACGTCCGCGTGATCGACGAGCTCGGCTTCGTCGCCGACGCGACGATCGTCGTGACGATCGCCGGCGCGAGCGACATCGACATGGCGATCCGCCACTACTACGGCGCGCGCTTCGACCGCCCCGCGTACGGGCGGACCGCCGCGCTCCGCCTCAACAGCGACATCCCGGAGATGACGATCGTCCGTCGCGGCGGTGGCGAGGAGAAGATCAACACCGAGACCGGCCCGATCCCTTCGCCGTTCATCCAGACCGCGGACGTGGAGGCCGCCACGCGCGAGGCGCGGCCGCGCGATGACTCCGCGCTGCTGCTCACCGACGAGGTCTCCGACTCCACGCCGCTGAGCCCCGCGGATCCGTTGGTGAGCTCGCCGCCGACGTCGCCGCCGATCCCGCTGACGACGGTGAAGCGACAGCCGAACCCGCCGCGGCCGGAGTTCGACGCGAGCCTCGGCGCCCTGATCGACGCCGCGGGGGACGCCGTGAACGCCGAGGCGTTCCAGCGCCTGGAGCGGAAGTTCTGGGCGTTGATGCGGGTGCTCGCGAAGAAGGGCGTCCTCACGAACGAGGACTTCCTCGCGGAGCTGCGCTCCGACGACTGAGTCTCGAAGCTATTCGGCCGGCGCGTCCGACGTGTTCGGGCGCGGGCGCATGTTCTTCAGCTCGATCTTCTTCTGATCGATCGGCTTGATGTCGCGCCCGAACTTCGGCGGCGCGGTGTTCTTGATGACGTTCTCGTCGCCCTTGATGAGCGCCTCGATCTTCGTCTCTTTGCGCCACTTCTCGAGCGACTCGCGGATCGTCTGGTTGCGCTGACGCGCCTCGAGCGAGCGCTCGATCTGATCCTTCACCTCCGCGAACGGGCGCTTCCGGGACTTCACGTGGTCCGTCTTCTTGATGACGTGGTAGCCGAACTGCGTCTTCACCGGGCCGACGAGCTCGTTGACCTTCGCCTTCCACACGGCGTCCTCGAACGGCTTCACCATGCGGCCCTGGATGAAGTAGCCGAGGTCACCGCCGCGGTCCTTCGTGTTGTCCATGCTGTACTCCTTCGCGATCTGCGCGAAGGGGGCGCCGCCCTTGATCTTCTTCATCGCCTCTTCGGCGCGGGCCTTCGCCTTGTCGAGCTCCTCCATCGCGGCCTTCGGGGGCACCTTGATCAGGATGTGGCTCGCCTTGACCTTCTCGGGCTCGAGGTAGCGCTTCTCGTTCTTCGCGTAGAAGTCCTTCACGTCCTTCGGCGCGACCTTCACGCCCTCGGAGACCTTCTGGAACACCTGCTCGCGGAGGAGGTTGTCGTGGAACTGACGCTCGACGTCTTCGGCGGTGGTGCCCGCGCGATCGAGGAACGCCTTGAAGCCCTCTTCGCTGCCGTAGCGCTCCTTGTGCTTCGTCCACTTCTGCTGGAACTCGGCCTCGTCGACCTTCACGCCGAGCGCCTTCGCCTGCTGGCGGATGAGCTCCGCGTCGACGAGGCGGCGGACGATGTTGTCCTTGAGGCGCTCCATCAGCGCGGGCTTCACGTCGTGACGCGCGCGGTAGTAGCGCTCGAGCGTCTGCGTGTATTCGCGGTTGAAGACCTCGCGGGGGATCTCGACGCCGCCCACGATCGCCGCGGGCCCGTCGCCCGGCGGGAGCTGGATCTCGGGGATCGTGACCGGGTTCGGCTTCGGCGGGGCCTTCGTGGTCGTCTTCTTGCCGTCGGCGGTCTGGCCCTCGGCGGTGGTGCCCGCGGCGGGCTCCGACTTGTTCTCGGCGGCGGGGCAGCCCGCGAGGGCGGCGACGAGCGCCAGGGAACCGATGCGTCCGAAGTTCATAGGCGTTTCGGCTAACAAGGCGCGCTCAGCCGGTCAACGGAACGATTTTGGGTCGGATCCAGCCGCTTCGCGCGTGACCGCCGCGCCACTTGGCTCCTAGCCTCCGGCCCCGTGGCCGGCGCCGACACCCCCCGCGGCCGCGGCCGCCCGCTGGTGCTCGCCGCGACCGCGTACTGCCTCGGCGCCCTGGTGGACGGGGACAAGCTCGCCGACAACCTGATCGCCACCGCGCTGTTCGTCGCGCTCGCCGTCGGCCTCGCGTACCGCCGGCGAGTCCTCGCGGTCGCGTTCGTCCCCGCGGCGTTCTTCTTCGCGGGGATCGTGACCGGGCAGCTGCGCCTGCCGCCCGAAGAGACGCTGTCGACCGCCGTCGAGCTCGACGCCCGCCCACCGCTCCTCCTCGAGGGGATCGTGCGGGAGGCCCCGCAGCTGCGCCCGGATCGCGTGCAGATGAACGTGGACCTCGTGGGGACCGCCACCGCGATCGGAGCGCCGCTCACGCCGGTGGTCGGCCGCGTCGGCGTCTCGATCGACGGCGCGACCGAAGCGTGCGGTGACCCGGGCGATCGCGTCCGCGTCTACGCGAAGGTCGCGCCGGTCCGCGCGAACGACTTCCCGGGAGGCGTCCCGCGCCGCGCGCTCGCGGCCCGGCGCGGGATCACCGCGTACGCCAACGCAAAGGACGCCTCGCACTGCCTCGTCGTCGCGCCGCGGGAGGGCGGGGGCGTGGTCACCGCGATGGAGCGCCTCCGCGCCGCGCTGCACGAGGCGATCGGGCGCGGGCTCCCCGGGGCGCGCGCCGCGGTCGTGCGCGCGTTCGCGACTGGCGACACGTCGGGGATCGACGACGACACCAACGACGCCTTCATCCGGTCGGGTCTGTCGCACTTGCTCGCCGTGAGCGGGCTGAACCTCGCGATCGTCTCGGGGCTGTTCGTGATCGGCGTGGCGTTCGTGTTGCGGCGGGTGCGGCGCGTGTCGCTCGGGCCGGGCGTGAAGCCGACGTCGGCGGTCATCGCGATCCCCTTCGTCGTCCTCTACACGTTGTTGGTCGGCGCCTCGCCGTCGGCGGTGCGCGCGGCGGCGATGGTGCTCGCGTTGTTGTCGGCGCGGATCGTGGGGCGCGTCGCGGAGGCGTGGAGCATGTTGGCGTTCGCGCTGCTCGCGATGGTCGCGTGGGACCCGACGACACTCGGCGACGTCTCGTTCCAGCTCTCGTTCGCGGCGGTGGTCGCGCTCCTCCGCATCTACCCCGCGCTGCGCGACGCCGCGCGGCTGTCGAAGTGGCCGAAGTGGTCGCGCGCGGGCGGCGAGGTGTTCCTCGCGAGCCTCGCGGCGACGATCGGGACGGCGCCGCTGGTCGCGCGTCACTTCAATCGATTGTCACTCGCGGGGCTCGTCGCGAACGTCCCGGCCGCGCCGCTGTCGTCGTTGGTGTTGGTGCCGCTGTCGTTGGTCGGCGGGTTGCTCGGGTGCGTGAGCGACGCGCTCGCCGCGCCGGTGCTCGCGGTCGCCGGGTGGGCGGCGCAGGGGTTGGTGTGGATCGCCGAGTGGTCGGCGGCGTTGCCGCTCAGCTCGATCGTGTTGCCGACGCCGACGATCCCGGAGGCGATCCTCTTCTACGGCGCGGTCATCGGCTTCACGAACCGGCCGCTCTCCCGCCGGTGGGTCACGGTCGGCGCGCTGTCGCTGACGCTGATGGTCGGCTCGATCTCGGCGACGTACGTCGGGCGCTGGGCCTCGGACGATGTGACGCTGACGTTCCTCCCCGTGGGCCACGGCGACGCCGTGTGGGTCGAGCTCCCGGGCGGCGCGACGATGCTGGTCGACACCGGCCCGCCGGGCTGGGGCCGCGACGCCGCCGAGCGCGTCGTCGTCCCGTTCCTGCTGCACCGTCGGCACCGGCGCGTGGACGTCGTCGTCATCACGCACCCGGACGCGGACCACGCGGGCTCGCTCCCCACCGTGCTCGAGCGGCTCGACGTGGGCGAGGTCTGGGTCAACGGCGACCCGCGCGCGCCGATCCCGGGGCTGTCGGAGGCGGTCCGGCAGGTCCGCGTCTCGGCGGGGATGTCGCGCACGTTCGGGGAGGCGGTGGTCCGGGTGTTGGCGCCGAGCGGCGCGCCCCAGACGTACGGGAGCGAGAACGACGCGTCGGTGGTACTCGAGATCGCGCGCGGCGATCGGAGGGTGCTGCTCACCGGCGACATCGAGGAAGAGGGCGAGGCGCGGTTGCTCGCGGGCGGCCAAGTGCGGCGCGCGGACGTCGTGAAGGCGCCGCACCACGGCAGCCGCACGTCGTCGACGGAGCCCTTCGTCGCGGCGGTCGGCGCGGAGCACGTGATCTGCACGGTCGGGGTCCGCGACCGGTTCGGGCACCCGCACGCCGAGGTGCTCGCGCGGTGGCGCGGCGCGGGGGCCAAGGTGTGGCGGACGGACCTGCACGGGGCGGTGACGGTGACGGTGGGGGATGCGGGGGTGGAGGTCGCGCCGTACCTGAAGCCTGTGCCCACCCCAAGCAAACCCCAGCCCGAGCCCGACAACTGAGGCAAAAGCGGAGCGCGGACTCGGAGGCGGGGAAGGGGCTCGGATTCGGACTCGAGCGCGGTCATCGCGGGAGCGGGACCGGCTGGACGGCCGTTCGTGACGTCCCGAGAATCGAATTCATCTTCCCCGATGCGACTTCCGGCTCCCCCGTTCTCATCCACGCGTTCGCGGGTTCGCCCCCAGAGCGGAACCGGGGCGCCGCAATCGAGGACGGGGGACACGAATTTCGAATTGCTCGAGCCCGGGTTTCCGCCCCACACGCCACCTCTGCATTTTCCCGTGACCCGATCCCCACCCGCGGCCCCTCGATACCGGTCGATGCCCACCCCCACGCGTCCGCCGGCCCCCCGTCACAGGGCAACCCTCACCCTCCCGCTCGTCCTCCTCACCACCACGATCGCCTGCAAGGGCCTCGTCGGCGGGCCCGAGGACCCGAACGACCCCCACGACCCGAACCACCCCGAAAACCCCGGCCCCGAGCCCGAGACCGGCGTCGCCTTCTTCGAAGCGCGATGTGCCAGCTGCCACGGCGCCTTCGCCGGGAGCGCGGACATCACCACCGGCAACGCCAACGGCGACTTCCGGCTCGACGCGAACGCCGCGGTGCAGCGGCACGGCGACGGGCTCGCCGGGTACATCGACGCCGCGATGCCGCAGGGCACGCCGGCCCTCTGCCAGGGGCGCTGCGCCGAGCTGACCGCGGCGTACATCCGCGGGCGGGTCCGGCCCGTCGTCCCCACGAACTGCGACCCGAACGACACCACCACCTACGGCGTCCGCGAGCTGAAGCTCCTCACCAGCCACGAGTACCAGCGCTCGCTCGAGGCGATCCTCGGCGTGCAGGCCAACGTCGGCGCGGCCGTCGCGAACAACGACGGCGCGCTCGGCGGCTTCGCGAACATGCGCGGCAAGGGCATCAACAGCGCGACGCTCGAGAGCTACATCGCCAACGCCGAGTCGGTCGCGTCGTGGGCCGTCACCAACGGCCGCCCGTTCACCTGCGGCGGCCACGCGACGGCGTGCGCGAACCGCTTCGTCGACGAGTTCCTCTTCCTCGCCTTCCGTGGCCCGGTCTCCGACGACCAGCGCGCCGCGTTCGTCGCGCTCTTCGAAGCGTACCCCGCCGACGGGATGCGCCTCGCCCTCGAAGCCGCGCTGACCTCGCCGTACTTCCTGTACCGCGTCGAAGCCGGCGTCGATCTCGCCACCGCCCTCGAGCGCGGCTACTACACGAACACGGGCACGAACCCCGGCTCCGGCGGCGGCCCGATGGGCGCCGCGACCGAGCGCATCGACGCGGCGGCCTTCCCGCCGGGGAGCGGGCGCCTCGACGGCGACGTCTGGGGCTTCTTCGAGAACGGCGCCGTCGAGCTGACGTTCACCGCGCCGTTCACCGACCCGACCACCCTCGAAGTCGACGCTCGCGGCACCAACCACGACGCGCACTGGCCCGAGCTCACCGTCCGCGTCGACGGCCAGCAGGTCGGCGTCGCGCGTGTCGACACCACGGCCCTCACCACGTACCGCTTCGTGGTCGAGGGCAGGACCGGCACGCCGCGCGTGCGCATCGAGTTCAACAACGACTCCGGCGTCCCGCCCTACGGCCCCGGCCAGGACGCGAACCTGTTCGTCGCGAGCGTCCGCCTCGTGACCACCGCTGCCGAACCCGAACCCGAGCCCGAGCCGACGCCCCCCGGCGGCGAGGGCGGGTTGGTGGGCGTCGACGCGGACGCGTACGTCCTCTCGCCGTACGAGCTCGCGTCGGCGCTCGCCTTCATGCTCACCGGCTCCACGCCCGACGCCCCGCTCCTCGCCGCGGCGCGCGCGGACCAGCTCACCACGCGCGCGCAGATCGAAGCGCAGGTCACCCGCCTGATCGACAGCCCGCACGGGCGCGAACACTTCGAGGACTTCGTCACGCAGTGGTTCGACCTCGACGAGGTCACGCGCGCCGCGCGCCCCGACGTCCCGGAGTTCACGCCGGCGGTGAAGGCCGCAATGGTCGAGGAGGTGCGGCAGCACTTCGCGCACGTGTTCTACGAGGACGACGCGCCGTACTCCGAGTTCTTCGGCGGCGACTACACGTTCCTGAACCGCACGCTCGCGGACTTCTACGGCGTCACCGGCAACTTCTCCGACGCGTTCACGAAGACCACCGTCGAGGGCCGCGGCGGTCCGATCGCGAGCGGCGCGTTCATGGCGGCCAACGCCCACGTCGAAAGGACTGCGCCGATCCTCCGCGCGGTCCACAGCCGGCAGACCGCGCTGTGCCACTACATCGATCCGCCGAACTCTCCGATCGCCGGCGAAGACATCGACGCGCAGCGCGCCGCCGCGCAGGAGCGCGTCGCCCAGCGCGAGCAAGAGGGCGTGCTCAGCAGCCGCGAGTTCTACTTCCTCTACACCGACGGCATCGAGGCCTGCGCCGGGTGCCACGCGAAGATCATCAACCCGATGTTCGGGATGGAGGACTTCGACCATGTCGGGCGGCTGCGCCCCGCGGCGGGCGCGGGCACTGCGCTCGAGACCATCCGGGGCGAAGAGGTCGCGGTGTCGCTGGAGGGGACGCTGTTCGGCGTCGACTCCACGAGCGACCCGGCCACCGTCATGTACTCCGGCGCGAAGGACTTCTCGAACCGGATCGCCGAGACCGACGCCGTGAAGTCGTGCCTCGTGCGCCGCGGCTTCCGCTACGCGACGGGGCTCGCCTTCACCGACCGTGACCTCGACGCGGCGAACCGCGAGTCCCTCAGCGAAGAGCAACGCGAGGCGTACGCGTGCATCGCGTCGCGCATGACCGAGGCCCTCGAGGCCGCGAACGACAGCCCCCGCGCGATGTTCATCGCGCTCGCGACCGAGAGCCTGCTCAGGCTGCGGCGGTGAGGAGAGGACCGATGAAGGACACCAACACGATCGTGAATCGGAGCCGCCGCGACTTCCTGGGCCTCGTCGGCAAGGCCGGCATCGGCGCCGCGCTGCTGCGCGCCGCGCCCCTCGTCGGCGGCGTGATGGCGACGCGTTCGGCGCGCGCGCAGAGCCGCGGGCCGGCGCGCGTCGTCTTCGTCTACACGCCGGACGGCGCCCCGAACGGGCTGTGGCTCCCGAGCGGCTCCACGCTCAACGTCGCGACCCAGGCCTACGCCGGGCTCGAGGCGATCTGTAACTTCCGCGAGGTCGAGGTGGTCGGCAGCGGCCACGGCCTCGCGCGCAAGTGCCTCGGTGAGCTGCGCTGGTCGCAGGACTGGACGAGCGACACGATCGATCAACAGGTCGCGAGCGTGCTCGGCGCGACCACGCCGTACGAGTCGTACACGGTCGGCGTGCAGACGAACCCGCAGGAGGTCATCGGTCGCAAGTCGGGCGACGCGGTGCCGGTGCAGAACAGCCCGGCCGCCGCGTACGAGCAGCTCTTCGGGGGCGCGCCGCCCACGAGTGACACCGCCGGCTTCCTCGCGCGGAAGCAGAGCGTGATGGACGTGAATCGCGCCGCGCTCGCCGAGCTGAAGGGCCGCCTCGGCGCGTTCGAGCGCGAGACCCTCGAGAAGCACGAGACCGCGCTGCGGCAGGTCGAACAGCGCTTGGTCGACTCCGTGAACTTCGAGCCCGCCGAGGGCTGCGACGCGCCGCCGTGGAACGCGGGCGGCCACGCGACGGACGGCGGCGAGGCGACGCCGTTCCTCCACACCGCCGAGCTGCAGTCCGACGTGATCGTCGCGGCGCTCTCGTGCGGCCTCACCAACGTGATGACGCTGCAGCTCGGCTGGCACCAGGCGACCTGGTACGGCCACGACACGAACTACGGTGGCGATCACCACGGCTCGTGTCACGCCGCCAGCGCCGCCGACAACGCGGAGATGACGAACTACCTCAGCCGCTGCGTCGCGTACCTCGTGCGCCGCTTGATGGAGGCCGACGACCCGGCCGCGCCCGGCACGAAGATGATCGACAACACCGTCGTCGTCCAAGTCACCGACATGGGCGACGGCCGCGATCACTCCGGCGGCAACGGCCCGAACATGATCGCGACCCGCCACCCGGGCTTCAAACAGGGCACCGTCTCCTCCGGCGGCAACAACCTCGAGGTCCTCGAAGCCGTCGTCGAAGGCCTCGGCCTCGGCATGTACAAGGGCACCGACGCCGACGCGCACAAGATCTGGCCCTGCGCGGGCGGGAGCGTCGCGACGGAGCTCCTCGCCTAAAAGCCCGCAGCAAATAGCTTCCAGTCCGCAGCCTGCTAGTGCTGCTCGAGGGGTCTTGCTGGGAGCTGCAAGCTACGAGCTGCAAGCTACAACTCAGTACCGGTAGTGGTCCGCCTTGTACGGGCCGTCCACCGGGACGCCGAGGTACGCGGCCTGCACCGGGGTCATCTCGGTGAGGCGCGCGTCGAACGCGTCGAGGTGCAGGCGCGCGACCTCTTCGTCGAGCGCCTTGCCGAGCCGCGCCAACCCCGGGCCCGGGCGCTTTCGCCAGAGGTCGAGCTGCGCGAGCACTTGGTTCGTGAAGCTCATGCTCATCACGAAGGCCGGGTGGCCGTTGGCGCAAGCCAGGTTGACGAGGCGGCCCTCGCCGAGGACGTATACGGAGCGGTCTTCGCCGAGGACCCAGCGGTCGAGGCCCGGCTCGACGTGTTCGCACCGCGCGCCGGGGAGGGCGGCGAGGCCCGCCATGTCGACCTCGCAGTCGAAGTGGCCGATGTTGCACAGCACGGCGCCGTCCTTCATGCGCGCGATCTGATCGGCGCGGACGATGTCGCGGTTGCCGGTCGCCGTGACGACCACGTCGACCTCCTCGATCACATCGTCCACCCGCACCACGTCGTAGCCGGCCATGCACGCCTGGAGCGCGCAGATCGGATCCACCTCGGAGATCGCGACGCGGCAGCGGTGCGCCTCGAGCGCGGCCGCCGAGCCCTTGCCGACGTCGCCGAACCCACACACGAGCGCGCGCTTGCCGCTGAGCATCAGATCCGTCGAGCGCTTGATCGCGTCGACGAGTGACTCGCGGCAGCCGTACACGTTGTCGAACTTGCTCTTCGTGACGCTGTTGTTCACGTCGATCGCCGCGCACCACAGCGTGCCTTCGCGGACGCGACGCTCGAGCCGGAGGATGCCGGCCGTCGTCTCCTCCGAGATCCCCACGAGGTTCGCGAGCGTCGCGTCGAACCACCCGGGCGCTGCGGCGCGCTTCGCTTCGATGCGGCGTCGCCCCTCGCGCTCCTCCGGGCTTGGCGCGGCGTCGACCGAAGACGGCTTCACGCCCTCGTGGACGAACCACGTCGCGTCACCGCCGTCGTCGACGATGAGGTCCGGGCCGCTCCCGTCGGGCCACGTGAGCGCGCGCTCCACGTAGCGCCAGTAGTCCTCGTGCGACTCGCCGGCGTACGCGAATACCGGCATACCCGCCTCGGCGAGGGCGGCGACGGCCGCGTCGTGCGTCGACAACACGTTCGAGCTGCACCACCGAACGTCCCCGCCGAGCGCGGCGAGCGTCTCGGCGAGCACTGCGGTCTCCACCGTCGCGTGCAGGCATCCGGTGATGCGGGCGCCCTCGAGCGGGCGCGCCGAACCGTAGCGCTCCCTGAGGCGCATCAGCCCCGGCATCTCGCGCTCGGCGCGCCGGATCGCGTCGCGGCCGCGGGCCGCGAGGGTCAAGTCCTTCACTTCGTAGTTGTTCACGGTGTGGTCTCCTCGGGCTCGAAGAGCCCGTCGTCTCGGGGTCGAAATCGAACGCCGTCGACCTCGGTCTCGGCGAGCCCCGCGTCGACGACGATGCCGTCCGCGCGGAGCATCATGAAAGCGGTGTTCACGGTCGCGCCGAGGATGTCGGGCGTCACGTAGTCGGGGTGGCCGATCGACCCGAGGTAGATCGGCCCGCGGCTGAGCGCGATGGAGAGGTTCGGCTCGGCCAAGAGCGTGCGCGCCCGCAGCGCCGCGCGCATGGAGCGCCCCGCGAAGTCCGCGCCCGTGAAGAAGCCGAGGAAGCCGTCGCCGACGTACTTCACGGGCACACCGTCGAACTGCCGGAGCACCTCGGTGAGCGTGAAGAACATGCCGTTCATCCACGCGGCGACCGCCGAGGGCGCCATCGCGCTTTATGAAGAATCGACGGCGTCGCTCGATCTGACAGGGCCTGTCAGCGTCGGCAAGTTCTCGCTCTTTACACGGCGCCTCGACGAGCTTGCGGCCGGTGGTCAGCGGCTTGAGCCCGGACCAGGTGACGGCCCGGTCGGCCAGCCACCGTGACCAGTCCGACCCGACGGCCGGTCCGGCGAAGCGCAGCTCGTCGTTCATGACGTGGAAGTACTCGTCCCACAGAACGCCGGCACGGATGATTTCCTGCCGGTTGCCGCTTCGCAGAAGCGAAACCATCTGCCCGAGCGTGCGCGTCACCGGCAGGTTCGCCAGCTTGCGGGCGGATCGGGCGATGAACGGATCGGTCGCGGCCGCTAATCCGGCCGTCGCGCCAAGCTGGGCGGATGTCAGCACGTTCTTGATATTGGCCGTGGTGCTGGCCGCACCGGAAACCACGGTCGGGTTGCCGCGCAGGGTCTGGTACAGCGCGTCGATCCGGAATTCCGCCCACCGCGCCTGGCTGTCCTTCAGCACGCTGTCGCCGGCAAGCGAGGGCAGGCCGGCTTCCCTGCGGCCGATTTCGCGCGCGACACCCTGCTTGATGTATTCGACCATCGCGGCCGGGTTTGGCCCCAGGATCTCCATTGCCGCGATA
>JAUHYN010001318.1 GCA_030426505.1 bacterium
TCGTACCGGTACGCGACCGACGAGCGATTCGCGGCGTCGTTCTGCACCGGGTCCGAGTGCCCGCGGATCTCGTCGGCGTTGCGCGCGGAGTCGAAGTCGAGGTCCGCCTTCGTGTCGTCCGAGACGGGGTTCGTGCCGAACCTCAGCTCGACCGTGTCCGGCATCCCGTCCGCGTCGCTGTCGATGAAGTTGCGGTTCGAACCGACGAAGCGCTCCTCGCAGTCGAGTAGCCCATCACCGTCGGTGTCGATCCGATCCAAGCCCTCCGTGCAGTCGGCGTCCGACGGGTCGAGCGGGTCGAAGCCGGACGCCGCGAGCCGCACCTCGAGGAAGTCGTGGAAGCCGTCGTCGTCGGTGTCCGCCGACATGATGTCCGTGCCGACCAACGCCTCTTCCTCGTCATCGAGGCCGTCGCCGTCCGAGTCCGGGCTCGCGCGGCCCACGCGATCCTCCGGCGTCACGAACCGCAGCCGAGGCCGCGTATTGGTGTTCGTCACGACGAGGTTCTTCAGCGTGAACACGCGGCGGATCGACGTGAAGTCGACCTTCAGGAAGTTGATCTCCTCGCCGTTCGGGAAGCTGCGGAACGTGCCTTCGCCGATGTCCGACATCGCCGTGAGGAGGCTCTCCGCCTCTTGCTCCACACCGATCCAAACGCACCCGCCCTGCTGCGCGCACTGCGCCGCGCTGCCCGCGGCCGCGCACTGACCGGAGCCGCCCTCGAGCCCGGAGTCGGTGCAGCGGAACCCGGTGCGCGTCGCGCCGAGGAGGAGCGCGGTGTGGAAGCGGATCTCGCCGGGACGATAGATGCGCTCGAGATCCTTGATCGCGGAGACGGCGTCGAGGATCGAGGAGCGCGTGTTGTTCGGCGGGTCGACGGGGTTCGGCAAGCCGTCCGAGAGGAAGATGACGACGTACTTGCTGCGGGCGTGATCATCATGTCGTCCGCGAGCACGCGCCCGACCAGCTGCACCGCGCCGTCGTAGTCCGTCGGCTGCGACGCGATCCCGAGCTGCACGATCGCCGCCTGGAGATCGGCGAGGTTCCGCGTGAAGCCGTCCATGCCCATCGCGTTCTGCGTGAGGATGTTCGACGCGCCCGAGAACTGGATGATCGCGAACTCCACGCCCGGGTCGCCGATGAACGCGTCGACCACCTCCTGCACCGCGAGCACGCGCTGACCGAGCGGGTCCGTGCGCGCCATGGACTGGCTGGTGTCGACCGCGAAGAGGATCTTCACCGGGAACGCGACGGTCGTCGGATCCTCCGTACAGAAGCTCCCCTCGATCGCGAGCTTGTTGTCGATCGCTCCGTCGCCCAGCCCGGGCGCGCGGTACAGGCCACGGTCCGTGCAGGCGAACACCACCAGCAGCCCCACCGAGAGGCGGAGCGCTCGTCCCCGGACTCGCGTCACTGCGCGACCCCCGGCGGCGGCGTGAGGCCGACGCAGTCCCGGTCGAGGTCGAGCTCGTCGGGCGCCCAGAAGTTTTCCGGCGCGAGCGTCACCACACCGGTCGGCGGGTCCTTGAAGTCCGGCGCCACGTAGCGCGCGTTGATGCACGCGACCTTGTACGAGCCGAAGTCGTTGGGATCGTCGAACGGCGCCTGCGCCATGTACACGAACAGGTCGTTGCGACCGAACGACCCGCGCTCATTGGGGCGCGACAGCGGCGTGTCGAGCTGAACGTTCCGCACGCGGAACGAATAACACTGTCCGCCCTCTTCGTTCGGCCCCAGTTCGTCCGTCCGGTACCGGTACGCGAGCTGCGGCCGTCGGGAGGCCTCCGCGAACCCGATCCCGGTGTGGACGCGAATCTCGTCGCCGTTGCGCACGCCGTCGAGGTCCGAGTCGTTGAGCGCGTCCGACAGCGCCGGGTCGCTCCCCGCGATCAGCTCGAGGCCGTCCGGCACGCCGTCGGCGTCGGTGTCGAAGATGTCCGTCGAGGTGCCGAGGATGACCTCCTCGCAGCGGAGCAGCCCGTCGGCGTCCAGGTCGGTGCGATCGCTGTCGAGTTCACAGCCGGGGCTCGGCTGCTCCGGATCGAAGCCGTTGCGCCGGAACTTCCACTCGAGGGTGTCGGAGAAGCCGTCGTCGTCGGTGTCGCGCGACAAGCGATTGAGCCCGTTCTCGAACTCGAGCTCGTCGGACAATCCGTCGCCGTCGCTGTCCACCACCAACCCGTCCGGCGTCGCGATGACGTTGCTGTTGTGGACGATGAGGTTCTTCATCGCGTTCTCGCGCTTGATGTTCAGGAGGTCGAAGCCGAGGAAGTCGATCTCCTC
>JAUHYN010000151.1 GCA_030426505.1 bacterium
GCGGAGCAAGGTCGTGTCGTTCGGAGACTTCGACGCCGACGGACACCTCGATCTGGTCTCCGCGTCGAGCACGCTCCCCGGGCCGGGCGCGTACCTGTTGAAGAACGACGGCGACGGCACGTTCACGGACATCACCGCGTCGAGTCGCGTCGCGATCGCGCCGTCCGGGAACCCGTGCGCCGTGCTTTGGACGGACTACGACGCGGACGGTGACCAGGACCTGTGGATCTGGAACGACCGCGGCGGACACGTCCTGCTCCGCAACGACGGCGGCGCGTTCGAGGACGTCACGGAGCCGTCGGGCGCGGGCGACGTCGGCATCACGCACCCCATGGGGATCGACGCCGCCGACATCGATCACGACGGTGACCTCGACTATTACGTGTCGAACATCGGCGATAACCCGCTCCTGAGGAACAACGGCGACGGCACGTTCTCGGACATCACCGACGAAGCCGGCACCGGGGGTGAGTACGGCTGGGGGTTGTCGTTCGAGGACTTCGATCTCGACGGCTGGCCTGATCTGTTCGTCGCGCAAGAAGACGATCGACCGCACTTGTTGTTCTCGCACGACGGCGTGGTGCCGCCGACCTTCGAGCGCATCGAGCTCAATCACCCGGACGTGATCAGCAGCCGCCGGGCGCACAACGTCGCGGCGGGCTTCGCGGACTACGATAAGGACGGGCGCGTGGACGCCGTCCTCGCCGGGACGGACGGGCGACCGGTGCAGCTCTACCGGAACGAGACCCCGGTCGGCGATCAGCACTACCTGCACGTGTTCGTCGCGCCCGACGGCGCGAACGCGACCGGCGTCACCGCGCGCGTCGCGGTGAAGACGGGCGAGCTCGTGCAGTTCACCGACGTCCTCGGCGGCTCGAGCCGCGCCTCGCAGAACGAACACAGCGCGCGCTTCGGCTTGGGACCGTACACGGGCGCGGAGTGGGTCGTGGTGTTGTGGCCCGATGGCGCGTACGACGTCTGGCGGAACGTTGAGGGGAATCGGCAGCACACACTGGCCCCCTAGGTCGTTCGTCCACTCATCCCCCCGATGTCCGAGTCCCTGAGGGCATCGCATTGGTAGGTTCCGCGACCGTTTGGCGACCGTGGTCCCGATGGCCGATGCCGCCGGACCGCGAGGTATTAGCTGATGGGGACGTCGATGGCGAACACGACCACCACGAAGCGAAAGCGGCGGAGCGCGACCATTCTCACGCTGTTCGTCGTGCTCTTCGGCGCGGGGCTGTTCGTGTACGGTGTGGCGCACGGCCGCCCCGTCATGCCCGACACGAAGCTAGAGCAGAGCCTCCGCGCGAAGATGGTGAAGGAGCAGATCGCCGGGCGCGACGTCACCGATTCGCGCGTGATCGAGGCGATGCTGAAAGTGCCGCGTCACGTGTTCGTCCCCGAAGAGGTACGCGCCGAAGCCTACGAGGATCGCCCGCTCCGCATCGGTGACGGCCAGACGATCTCGCAGCCGTACATGGTCGCGGCGATGGCCGAGCTCGCGAACGTCGACCGCTCCGAGCGTGTCCTGGAGATCGGCGCGGGCTCCGGCTACGGCGCTTCGATCCTCGGTCAGCTCGCGAAGGAGGTCGTGACGATCGAGATCGTCGAGCCCCTCGCGCTCCGCGCGCGCCAGACGATCGAGCGCCTCGGTTACGACAACGTCCGCGTGGTCGTCGGTGACGGCTGGGCCGGGATGCCGGGCGCCGCGCCGTTCGACGCGATCGTCGTGACGGCCGCGCCGAAGCAAGTGCCGCCCGCGTTGATCGAGCAGCTCGCGATCGGCGGTCGCCTCGTGATCCCCGTGGGCGACGCCCACCAGCGCCTCGAGGTCTACGAGCGCACGAGCGAGGGCGTGAAGAAGTTCCGCGTCTTCGACGTGAGCTTCGTCCCGATGACCGGCCGCGCCGAAGATATCGAGTGAGCCTCGCTGGTCTCTTGTCGTTGGCGTTGGCGGCCGCGCCGACGTCGACGCCGCCCAAGCTCGCGGTCGGCCTCACCGTCGGCGAGCCGAACGGGCTCACGTTGGCGGCGCCCGTCCTCGACACCTTCCGAGTCCACGCGGCCGCAGGGTGGTCGCTCGCCCGCGAGCGCGACGCGGTCGCCACCTTCGACTTTGCCTACGACCTCCCGCACATCATCGGACGCGTCTTCGGCACGGGGTGGATGTCGACGTGGTTCGGGCTCGGGCTCCGCTACGCCGCGAGCAGCGATCAGGTCGACGACGGCGACGCGTTCGGCGTCCGCGTCCCGTTCGGCGTCTCCTACTTCGACGACGAGACGCGCGTGGAGCTCTTCGCTTCAGTCGCGTTCGGCGTCGTGTTCATCCCCGAGCAGGACGCGTCCGCCGAGTTCGCGCTCGGCCTACGCTTTGGGTTGTAGCGCCGCGAAGTGCGCCTCGGCGCGCGCGAGCGCCGCTTCGACGTCGTCGTCGAGCACGGTGAAGTGCCCCATCTTCCGCCCGGGTCGCGCCGCGCCCTTGTCGTAGACGTGGAGCTTCACCGTCGGGTCCTCGAGGAGCGCGGCGAACGGCGGCGGGCCGTCGCGCCACAGGTCGCCGAGGAGGTTCACCATCACCGCGGGGCGCGTGATCGCCGTGCTGCCGAGCGGGAGGTCGGCGACGGCGCGGACGTGCTGCTCGAACTGACTCGTGACGCACGCGTCGATCGTGGCGTGTCCGGAGTTGTGCGGCCGCGGCGCGATCTCGTTCACGAGCCAGCCCTGGGCGGTGCGGAACAGCTCGACCGCCATGACGCCGACGAGATCCATCTCGACCGCGAGGCGTCGCACGAGCGCGTCGGCTGCGGCCGCCTCGTCCGGGGTCACGCGGCCCGGGAGGATCGTCGTGTGGAGGATGTGGTTCTCGTGGATGTTCTCCGCGACCGGGAACGTGGCCATCGTCCCGTCGGGGCGACGTGCGATCACCACAGAGAACTCACCCGTGTGCTCGATCCACGACTCGAGGACGACGGCTTCGGGCTGACCGAGCCGCTCGAACACGCCCTCGTGATCGCCCATCGCGCGCAGCAGGATTTGGCCCTTGCCGTCGTAGCCGAACGCCGCGGTCTTCGCGACGCACGGGTGGCCCATCGCCTCCACGGCGCGGGCGAGGGCGTCCTGATCCTCGGCGACCGCGAACGGGACACACGGGAAGCCGTGGTCCTTGAGGTACGTCTTTTCGCGGCGCCGGTGCTGCGCGACCGTCAGGATGTCCGCGCTCGGACGCAACGGGCAGTGCTCCGCCACGATCGCGCAGGCGCTCGCCGGGACGTTCTCGAACTCGAGCGTGGCGGCGTCGAGGTCTTCGGCGAAGCGGTGTAGGGCGTCGACGTCGTCGTACGACGCGGTGAAGAGCGCGTCCGCCACGGGGCCGGCGCACGCCGCGGGGCTCGGATCGAACACGGAGAAGCGCATGCCGAGCGCGCGCCCCGCGAGGATGGACATGCGCCCGAGCTGTCCGCCGCCGAGGATGCCGATCCGCTTCACGGGAGCTCGGTCCCCAACACGGTCTCGGTCTGCTGGCTCCGGAAGGCGATGAGGCGCTCGCGGACGCCCGCGTCCGAGAGGGCGAGGATGGCGGCCGCGGAGAGCGCGGCGTTCTTCGCGCCGGCCTTGCCGATCGCCAACGTCGGCACGGGGACGCCGCCCGGCATCTGCACGATCGACAACAGCGAGTCGACGCCCTTCAGCGTACGCGACTCGACCGGCACACCGAGCACGGGCAGGTGCGTGATCGCGGCGGTCATGCCCGGCAGGTGCGCGGCGCCGCCGGCGCCGGCGATGATCACGCGCAGCCCGCGCGACTCCGCCTCCTCCGCGAACGCGTACAGGCGGTGCGGTGCGCGCTGACGATCGCGCGCTCGTAAGCGATCTCGAGGGCGTCGAGCGTCTCCGCGGCGTGCCGCATGGTCTCCCAGTCGGAGATGCTGCCCATGATGATGGCGACCGAGGGGCGGTCGGCGTCGTTCATGCGCGCGTACTACCGCAACCCGATGGGTTTGAGGAACAGCTCTGTCTCGAGGAGGATGTACGCCATCGCGTAATAGAGCTTCTCGAGCTTGGGCTCCGACGGGACCGCTTCACCGAGCACCTTCGCGCGGAGGAAGCGCCGCACGATGCTCTTCTGCGCGGACGAGAGCTGCATCGCCGCGATGCCGTGGTTGAAGCGCTGCGACCGCTGGATCGACATGTTGAGGTAGGGGGACACCGCGGACCGGAGCGCGTCGCGGCTCATCGCGCGGTACACGACGTCCGGGAGCACCGCCATGAGCGAGTGCGCGAACGGGCTCATGCGCGCGGGGAGGCTGTCGGGGTCGAGCCAGAAGACGCCCTGGGCCCAGCGGAAGAGGTAGCAGAGGCGCTCGCGCATGAAGATGCCGCGGTACTGGCGCATGTCGAGGTTCGCCTCGCGGCCTACGATCTGCTCGAGCGCGATCTCCTCCTGGATGACCATCTGGAGGAACTTCGGGATCAGGCCTTCGCGCAGGAGGTCACGGCGGACGAGGAGCGCCGGGATCTGGAGGCCGGCTTCGCTCGAGTAGACGAAGGTCGGCTGGCCCTGCACGAGGTGGATCTCGATGCGGGTCTCGTCGATGTGCTGGCTCAGGTTGAAGACGAGGCGACCGGTCGGGCGCTCGCGCGTGACGCGCGCGAAGAGCGCGGCGAGGCTCGTCGTTCGGAACGATCCACTGAGTGGACCCGGCGGCGGCTCCGACACGCGGTCGAACGTGGACTCGAGGATCGCCTCCTGGCCGGTGAGCCGCGCGAAGTCGCCGGCGTTCATCCACTGCTGCTTCTCACCGCACAGCGAGACCTGGGAGATGTTCCCGCGCGCCGCTTCGATCTGGATGATCTTCGTGATGTCCGGGTAGTTGCACGGGCCCATCACCTCGCCCTTCGAGTCGCGGACGTAGAACGGGTACGCGCCGTGATAGGTCTCGAAGATGATCCCGTAGTTGTTCCACATGTACTGAGCGCGGTCGGAGACCTCCGCGCTCACGCGGCGCCGGTCCAGGCCCGGCACGTGGTTTTGATCGTCGACGTTCGGCGCCGTGACGCGGCTGTCCGAGAGGTTGCCGACCGCGGCCGCGACGAGGTCGTCCATCGACTCGACGTCGCCGGGTGAATCGACCCCTTCCCCAGGGGCGATCTCTTCGACGGGGACGACGTCCTCCACCAACTCGATCGGGATAGGGTCCTCGATGACGGGCCCCTGCGGGGGCGGCTGCGGCTTCGGTTCGATCGTGGGCGGCAGCGGCGTCAGCTCCGAAGTGAGGTCCGCGACGAGGATGCGCGGGTCCGTCGCCGGCCGACCCGGGTGCGGCTCGATCCCGACCGGCGGCGTCGAGTCCGAAGAGCCCGGCTTGCTCATCGCCTGCAGGTAGGCTTGCAGCTGGACGTCGATCGCGGACGCCGGCTCCGAGCGGAGCGAAGACGCGGGACCGACAGAGCCCGTGCCGCGGTTCTTCAGCTCGCGGAGTGCGTTCCGGAACTCGCGCGCCGACGGGCAGCGCTGGTCGCGGTCCTTCACGAGCGCCCAACCGAGGACCGACTCGAGGTCGGGGTCGATGTTCGGCACCAGCGTGCTCGGGGCCGTGGGCGGCTCGGAGACGTGCTTGAGCATCACGCCCATCGCCGTCTCCCCGAGGAACGGTGGGCGGCCCGTGAGCATCTCGTACAGCACCACCGCGCAGGAGTAGACGTCGGTGCGCGGGTCGAGCGTGTCGCCGACGGCCTGCTCCGGCGACATGTACAGCGGCGTGCCGATCACCTCCGTCGCGCCGGGGGCCGTGCCGCCGAGGGAGTCGCGCGCGCTCGCGAGGAACTTCGCGACGCCGAAATCGCAGACCTTCACGAAGTCCACGAAGTTGCCATCGTCGTTGCGGCGCTGCGTGACGAAGATGTTCGATGGTTTGATGTCGCGGTGGATGATCCCGTGGTCGTGCGCGGCCGCGACGGCGGCCAGCGTCTGCGCCATGATGTCGACCACTCGGTCATGGTCGAGCTTCGCGCCGCTCGCCAGGATCTGCGCGAGGTCCTCGCCCTCGAGGTACTCCATCGCGAGGTAGAGCAGACCGTCGTCGCCGTCCTCGCCGAAGTCGAGGATGCGGACGGTGTTGGGGTGGTCGAGGCGGCTCGCGGTGCGGGCCTCGCGGACGAATCGCTTGCTCCGGATGTCGTCGCGGGTGCCGACGCTGATCAGCACCTTGATGGCGACGTCCTTGTCCAACGTCTCGTGGTGCGCGCGGTAGACGGTGCCCATCGAGCCGCTCCCGATGCACTCCAGCACCCGGAGGCGCCCCCCGATCACCCGTCCTACGAGTTCGCTTCCCCCCGGAGGCGTTGGGTCGACGATCTGCGCGTCCAGCCCCATCGAACCGGGCCATTGTAGTGGTTCATAGGGTGGGGGTCGACGGGCCCAAACGCGACGCCCTGTCTTCCGCAACTGTTCGAAATCCAAAGCGATCACGCCCTTCGCCGTCCGTCGAGCCGCTGGGCCCCCGGAGGTATTCGCCGCCAGGCCACAAAACTCGACAGGCCACCGGAGTGTTTTCGAAGTCCCCCGGTGGTGTCCCGAGGCGGGAAAGACTCGACCCCGCGCGGCGGGTCGTGCGACGCCGCCGGCCGTTGGCGCCGCGGATCGTCACGCTCGTGCATCAGCCACCGGATCGCCCGTCCGCCCGGATCCGGATGCTGGGGCTGGCCCCGCACCTCGAGGCGCGCGGCTTCGACGTGCGGTGCCGGGTGTACGACGCTGGCTTCGACGGCGCCGAAGGCGTCGTCGTCGTCCAGAAGAAGCTGCCGACGTGGTGGGCCGGGCGCGCGTGGGCCCGCGTGCGGGGGCCGCTGGTGTTCGACTTCGACGACGCGGTGATGGTGCGCGAGCGATCCAAGGACGGCGACTTCACTTCGAACACGCGCGCCCGTCGCTTCGCGCGCGCGACGCGTCTCGCCGACGCGTTCGTCGCCGGCAACGCCTACCTCGCCGGTCACGTCCCGCCCGACAAGCCGCACGCGATCATCCCGTCGGCCGTGCCGCACGACGTGCCGCGGCGCGCGCACGTCGACGGCGGACCGCTGCGCGTGGTGTGGGTCGGGCTCGGTCACAACCTCCGTCACCTGCGCTCGATCGATCCAGTGTGGCGCGCGCTCGCGGCGCGCGGGGTGGATGTGGAGCTGGTCGTCGTTTCGAACGAATCTTTTGAAACGAATGCCTGCCGCGTCACCAACGTCGCGTGGTCACTCGAGGCGCAGGACTCGGCGATCGCCGCGAGCGACGTGGGCGTGATGCCGTTCGACGACGACACGCCTTGGACCCGCGGTAAGTGCGCCTACAAGTTGCTCCAGTACATGGCCGCGGAGCTCCCGGTGATCGGCGCGGACGTGGGGATGAACCGCGAGGTCGTGCGGCTGGGCCAGGAGGGCTTCCTGGCCCGCGATCACGAGGCCTGGGTCGAACACCTCGCGCACCTCGCGGGCTCGGCGGCGCTGCGCGCGGAGATGGGCGCGGCCGGGCGCCGCCGCGTGGAGGCCGGATTCACGTACGACGCGGTCGCCGACGCGTGGGCCGCGTTCCTCGACCGTCTTAGCTGAGTCCTACTCCTCTTCGTCGTCGCCCGGCTGAACGTCGGCGAGCGTGGCGAACGCGATGTCGAGGAGCGCCTTGTCCGCGAATGAGAGCGCGTTCTCCTGGGGATCGCCGCCCACCTCCTCGCGGATGCGACGCATCGCAGACGCCGCGTTCGACTCGACCGGTGTGGTGTCGTCGAAGGTCGGGGCGCCGAGGACGTCGAGGTCGTCGTGGGTGTCTTCGTCGAGGAGGTCGAGCGGCACTTCGACTTCGTCGGTGGGCGGGCCCTCGACGACCTCCAGCGGCTCTTGGCTATCGAGCGAGAAGCGCTCGTCCTCTTCCTCGTCCGCGTGAGTGATCTCGACCTCGAGCGCCTCCTCGAAGACGAACCCGTGGACGTCTTCGTAGTCCTCGCCCTTGGGCCCGCGCAGCGCGCCGAGCTGTTGCTGCTGAACGATCTGAGCGGATCGCATCAGGTTCGAGTCGTCCTCCGCCTCGGGCTCCTCGAGCGCTTCGCGCGGATCGATCGGCGGCGGCGTCGGGATCGGCCACGCCGCCACCTTCGTCGCGTCGCGCTCGGGCCAGGTGTCGGCCGCGAGCTCGCTCGGCTCCCCGGCGACCTGCACGTGGATGCGATCGATGATCGTGTGGCCGGAGCGGAGGAGGGCGGAGACGAGGACGACGAACTCGCCGCCCGCGTGGATCGTGAGCGCGTAGGTCCCGGGCTCGGCGTCGGGTTCGAAGCGGTAGCCGGGCCGCGCCCCGCCGCGGATCGCGAAGCCGCGGATCTTCACCTGCGGCGGGTACCTCAGGAGCGTAGGTTCGTCGGCGATCAGGAGGAGCGGGCGCGTCGCGTCGCGTGGGACGTCGGCGAAGAGTCGCCCGAAGCCGACCTTCGGGAGGAACGCGGGGTACTTCGTGAGGACGTGCTCCACGACCTCGAGCGGGTAGATGTCGAGGATGCCGGTGGAGGGGCCGAACTCCTTGAGCGCGAGTCGGCCGAAGCTGCGGTCGGGTGCGGAGCAGAACATCGCGCCGAGGTAGGCGACGGCTTCTTCGCGTGTCGCGCCGGTCGCCGAGCGGAACGCCTCGGCGAGGATCATGACGTGTTTGGCGTAGTGGAGCGGCGCGCCGAGGTGGCGTTGGATCGCGGCGGGGTCGGTGAGGGCGGGGTCGCCGGGGCGGCGGCGCGTCTTCTCGTCGAACGCCTCTTCGAGATCGTGGGCGGCGATCGCTTCGCCGAGGAGCTCGAGGTCGAGCTCTTCTTCCTCGTCCGGTTCAGGTTCCTCGTCTTCCTCGTTCCACTTCGGTTTGCGGAGCAGCTTCGGCGCGTCCTTGTCGACCGTCATGCGATCGCGCGGGACGAAGCCGCGGCGCGCTTCCTTCGCCTTCTTGTCGCGCGTCATCGCGTCTTCGTCGTCGAGGACCATCTCGTCCTCTTCGCGGATCTTGCCGGGCTTCTCTTCGGGCTCGGCGTGTTGTGCGACGTGTTCGGTCTGTTTCGCGTGACGCGCGGCTTCGACGGCGTGGCTCTCGGCGTTCGATCCGCTGCCGACGGTAGCCTTCTGCGCGTGCGCATCGGGTCGACCGTCGTCTTCGTAGTCGACGCCCTTCATGCCGCCCGCAGCACCCTTGACCGTGCGACGCGTGAGCGTGCGGTCCTTGTCGTAGGTGAGAGGTGGGGGCGGGATCTTCACGTGCGAAGCGCCATGGTAGCGCCTCGCACGGACGATCCCAACTGGTCAGTCTTGGTACGCTTCGGCGAGCGTCGCCAGCATCTCCGGGGTCGGAGAGAACGGCGCCGTTCGACTCGGCGGACGCGGGAGCAGCTGCTCACCGCGCGGGAGCGACGGAGCCGCGAGGACGTTCGTCTTCGCGGTGTTCCGCGTCATCGTGACCCAACCGAGGGCCCACGTCTCCTGCGCAGCGACTGCGACCGACATCCACAGATACCGAATCCACGGACTGCGATCCTCCTTCACGACGCTGAGCCAACGACGAAACATCGCCTCGCCGTATTGATCCGAAGGGAGCAACAGGACGGAAGCGAGCAGGCGATGGCGAAGCGACTGCGCCAACTTCACCATGCGACCACGCGGAAGCGTCGTCGCGTCGAGGACGGCGACGTCGACGACCGACGGGCTGAACGCACGGAGCTCGTGGACGTTCTTCGGGATCCCGTCGAAGTGGATCACGACGACGTCGGGATCTTTTGAAAAGACTCGGGCGAGGGCGTCGGAACCCACGACCACGACGACCAGGGAACGGCCGATGTTGCGCCAACCATTGGGACTCTTGTGCTGAATGTTGTTCTCTTTCACGAGTCCCATTTTCCGGATCTGTCTGACAGATCTGGGCAAAGCCGCAGAGCGCGGATTCGGGCTCGAAAGAGGGGTTTCGGGGCGGTTCAGTCGATGACGGGGAGGTCGTGGGTGGCGGTGATGTCACCGGAGCCGAGGTCGCTCGTCGCGCCGCGCTTTCGCGCGAGTGCGCCGCCCTTCGGGACGATCACGATGCCGTCCTGCGAGACGTACCAGTGCTTCTTGTCCTCTTCGGGGTCGTAGCCGATCGTCATGCCTTCGGGGATCGTCACGCCCTTGTCGATGATCGCGCGGCGGATGCGTGCGTGGCGGCCGATCGTCACGCCATCGAACACGATCGTCTCGCTCACGTGCGCGTACGAGTTCACGCGGACGTTGTGCGAGAGGATGCTGCGCTCGAGGTGACCACCGGAGATGACCGAGCCTTCGCACACGAGGGAGTCGGTCGCGATGCCGATGCGCTTCGTCTGCTGGTCGGCGAACACGAACTTCGCGGGCGGAGCGTTGTGGACCGCGGCGCGGATCGGCCAGCCGCGGTTGTAGAGGTTGAACGTCGGCGAGACCGCGACGAGGTCCATCGACGCCTTGTGGTAGGCCTCGATCGTGCCGATGTCGACCCAGTAGCCGTTCGAGTCCGGGTGCTCGCCGCGCACGATGTTCTTCGAGAAGTCGTACACGTAGACCGGCTCGCGCCCGAACATCCCGGGGATGAGGTCGGCGCCGAAGTCGTGGCGGCTGTCCGGTCGATCGGCGTCCGCTTCGCACTCGCGCACGAGGACGTCCGGGCGGAAGAGGTAGTTACCCATCGACGCGAGCGCGAAGCCCGGTCGCCCCGGCATCTCCGGCGGGTTCTTCGGCTTCTCGACGAAGCCGGTCATGCGCCCGTTCTCGTCGCAGTGGATGCAACCGAAGCGCGACGCCTCTTCGACCGGCACCGGGATCGCGGCGACCGTCGCGGCGGCGCGGCGCTCGACGTGGAACTCGAGCATCTGCCGGATGTCGAGCTTGTAGACGTGGTCGCCGCCGAACACTGCGACGATGTCCGGGCGCTCGTCCGAGATGATGTTGAGGTTCTGGAAGATCGCGTCGACGCTCCCCGAATACCAGGTCTTCGTCAGGTTCTGCTGCGGCGGGACCGGCTCGACGAACCCGCCGAAGCCCGCGTACGCGTTCCAAGTACGGAGCAGGTGCTTGAGCAGCGAGTCGGACTTGTACTGCGTCAGGACCTTGATGCGTTGAACGCCCGAGTTGACGAGGTTCGACAGCACGAAGTCGACGATTCGGTATTTGCCGCCGAAGGGCACGGCGGGCTTCGCGCGCTCCTGCGTGAGCGGCCAGAGGCGCGTGCCTTCACCGCCGGCGAGCACCATCGCGAGGACGTCCATGCCGCGGTGCTATCACGTCACGGCTCGACACGCACGGTGCCGGTCCGAAGGTCGGCGAAGATCTTGGT
>JAUHYN010001319.1 GCA_030426505.1 bacterium
CCTCACGCGCGCCATCTTCGAGAACGGCCACAGCGTCGCGGTCTACGCGCTCGATCCCGGCACCGACGTCCAGCTCTACGACGTGCGCATGTCGGGGACCTCGGAGAGCGCGTGCGTCCTGTTCTCGTGCAACGTCGGCCTCGCGGACGGGATTTCGGTCATCCTCAGCGCGACGGCCCACGTGGAGCGCTTCGAGATCGTCGACAATGATCAGTATGGGGTGCGCATCTCGAACGATCCGCTGCTCACCCTCCGGGACGGGCTGATCGCCCGCAACGCGACGGGCATCCAATCCGTCTCCCCGAGCTTCGACCTCGAGGCGGTCGCCGAGCGCGTCCGCATCGTGGACAACGCGGAATCCCTCGATCTCGTTGGCCCGTGACCCGGTGTCGGGCGGTGTTTTGCACGTCGCGCCCAAACGAGTATCTTCCTCGCAATGCGGGTGTGTCCCCGATGTCGGTCGATCTACTCGACCCGCACGGCCTTCTGCGGCATCGACGGCGAACGCCTCAACGAGCAGAAGGTCGACCCGCTGATCGGTCGCGATCTGGGACGCTACACCGTCACCGCGAAGCTCGGCACGGGGAGCACCGGTTGTGTGTACCGCGCGCAACACCGCGAGCTCGAGACGGACTTCGCGGTCAAGGTGCTCTTCGGCGACCTCGGCTCGAACGAGACCGTCGTGTCGCGCTTCAAACGCGAAGCGCAGGCCGCCAGTCGCATCCGTAGCCCGTACGTCGTCACCGTCAACGACTTCGGCTCCACCGACGCCGGGCTCGTTTATCTGGTGATGGAGTATTCGCCCGGTCGCACGCTTCAGGATCTCATGCGCGACCACGGGCCGATGGAGCCGCAGGTCGTCGCGCGCATCGCGGGACAGATCGCTCGCGGGCTCGACGCCGCGCACGCGCTCGGCTTCGTCCACCGCGACATCAAGCCGGCGAACATCGTGATGGTGAAGGAGCAGGATCGCGAGGTCGCGAAGATCCTCGACTTCGGCATCGTGCGCCTCACGGACGACGACGGCGACACCACCAAGCTCACCCGTGATGGCCTCGTCGTCGGGACGCCCGCGTACATGTCGCCGGAGCAAGCGCAGGGGCAGCCGATCACGCGCGCGGCGGATCTCTACTCCCTCGGGGTCGTCATGTACGAGATGCTCGAGGGGCAGCGCCCGTTCAAGGCGCGCTCGGTCGCGGAGATGGTCGTCAAACACGCTGACGCCGCGCCGCCGCCGATGCGCGATCACGGTGGGCTCGAGCGCGTGACGATGCGGCTGCTCGAGAAGGCGCCCACCGCGCGCTACGAGTCGGCGAACGCGGTCGTCGACGCGCTCTCGGAGCTGGTGTTCACGGCGCAGACCGTGAGCGATCGCCCTCCGCGGGGGAACACGGCGCTCGCGTCGAGTCCCATCGTCCAGTCCAACCCCACGCAGCTCGACAACAGCGGCGCGCAGGCGCAGCCGTTCGTGAGCACGAACCCCTCGCTCGATGCGCAGCTGACGACCGCGTACATGCCGGTGAACCGCGGCCTCCTGGTCGCGGCGATCGGGGGCGCCGCCGTCGCGATCGTCACGGTGACCCTCGCGATCGCGAAGCCCGAGTTGTTGTCGGGTGCGTCCGAAGCGCCGGTCGTCGAGGTCGAACCGGTCAAGACCCCGAAGCCGCCGCCGGTCCCGAGCGCGACCGCGATTCGTCGCCGCCTCGACGGGATGGACGCGCAGCTCGCCGCGCTGAAGGAGGCGCTGTCGGAGGACGCGATGACCGAGCTGGAGTCGCGCTACCTCGGGCTGTACAAGCGCCTGTCCGACGATCTCCCGGAGCCCACGCGGCGGACGATCGTCATGGACGTCGACAAGTTCGAAGCGGACCTGCAGCGCGCGACGAACTGAATCGCGCGCTCAGTCGTACGACCCGTACGGCTTGCCTTCCTTGTTGAGATGGCGGCTCTGCGCGCGCGCGCTGAGCGTGAGCGTGACGTCCGCGGCGCCGCCCTCGGGGACGTCGATCCACGCGTCGGTCGCCTGCATCCCGGGGCCCCACGCGACGACCTGGTGGCGACCGGCGGGGACGTTGTCGAGCGAGAAGCGCCCGCCCTTGTCGACCTGGGCGTGGAAGCGGTTCGGGACGACGAGGATCTCGGCGGTCATCTTCGCGTGCATGTTGCAGAAGACGTCGATGAGGCCGGGGCGCATGAAGCGGAAGCTCTTCGCCTCGTCGCCCTTGCGGTAGATGCCGAGGTCGAAGCTCGCGTACGGGCTGTTGGAGAACACGTTGTGGT
>JAUHYN010000152.1 GCA_030426505.1 bacterium
CGAACGGGTTGCCGATCCCCGGGATGCTGATCTTGATGATGCCGTTCGCCCACGCCCCGACGAAGCCCGCGATCAGCAACACCGCGACGGCGCCGATCATGAAGCCGACCCGGTTGCGCTTGCGCTTCTCGTTGACGCCGGCCGCCGCGACGAAGAAGCGCGTGGACTCGCGCACCACGTCGGGCTCGTCGTCCGCGCGCGGGACGTTGGCGAAGATGTCGTCTTCCTTGGCCTCGAACGCGAGGAGGTCCTCGATGGAGGGCGTGGCCTCTTCCGCGCCGGCCTTCGCGCTCTTCACCGCCTGGCTCGCGCGCTCGGCGGCCTCCGGCGTGGCGCGGGTCGTCTGGCCCTCGCCCTCGATCCCGAGCGCCTCGTTCAGGACGTCGTCCAGCTGCTCGGCCCGATCCGTCTTCGTGTTCTGTTCGACGACGGGCCCCAGCACCCCGGCCTGCTCGACCGCGGTCTGATCGTCATCCGAGACGTCGTCGTCGATCGGCGTCGCACCCAGTTGGCCGCGCGCGCGCTCGGCGCGCTTGCTCGCCATGTCGACGACGTTGTTCGTATCCGAGCGCGGCGCCTGCGTCTCGATCGACACGGGCGGCGGCGGCGGCGGCTTCTTCTTGGGCGAGGAGAGGTACTCGCTGAGGTCGGCGACGTCTCGAACACGCTGCCAGTTGTCCATCCCGTCGTGCCACACGTAGTGCCGACCGATGATCTCTTGGCTCTTCAGCTTCTGGACGAGCTCCGCGAACGCGAACGGGCCGTGCTGGACGCCATCGACCGCGACGTACCACTCGACCCCCGCGATCTCGAGGTTGGCCGGTACCGGCGCGATGCTCGTGGGCATGTCGTCCGCTTCTGCCGAGCCTCGATCCATGGCGACGTCGTAGGCGGATGCGAGCGCGGCCGAGCCGCCCACCCGGGCGACTTTTCCGCTGCGCTGGACCTCGCCTACCTTCTCTTCTTCGGCCACCGGGGCGACGGCTGTACCCCCGCCGGCGTCGCGCGCGAGCGATTCGCGCACCAGGATCTTCGATCCGCACTTCTTACAGCGGATGGTCAGGATCTTCCCGCGGACCTTCTCGTCCGAGATCTGGTACTTGGTTCGGCAGCTCCCGCAGAGAAACTTCATGCCCACGTCCCGGCGTGTCGCCCCCGTCAGGAGACGTCGAGGAGTGTATCAGATAAGTACGATGGGGACGGGTCACAATAGGCCGATGAGGTGGGCCTTGATGGTCTTCCGCACCGCGGCGCTCGGGCTCGCCTCGAGCGCGCGCATCCACAGCTCGACCGCCTTCGACTTGAAGCCCTGACGTTCGTACAGGACGGCGAGGTTCTTCAGCGCCGAGAACTGACCCGGCGCGAGCTCGACGACGCGCTCGTACTCCGAGATCGCCTCGTACATCTTACCCGCGCGGTGTAGGGCAGTCCCCAGGACGAAGTGTGCGCGCGGGTCGAACGGATCCGAACGCACCGCGGTGTTCGCGTGCTCGAGCATCCGCTCGAGGTCGCCGGCCTTCGCGGCGAGGGCGGCCTTCTCGACCTCCTCGGCGGCGCGGCGGTGCGCCTCGGCCTTGTCCGGCGGCGGCGGCCCGCCTTGGACCTTGCTGAGCATCTCCTCGACCTTGTGGACCAACTCCATCACCCGGAACGGCTTCGTGATGTACTCGTCCGCGCCGTAGATCCGCTTCACGTCCTGGATGAAGTTCCAGCCGGTGTAGATCGCCGAGATGATGATCACCGGGACGTGCCCGTACTGTTCCGACTTCTTGATCTGACTGCAGATCTCGAAGCCGTGGATCTCGGGCAGCATCGCGTCGAGCAGGACGATGTCCGGATCGTGCTCGCGGAGCTGGTCGAGCGCCTGCCGACCGCGCGCCGCGGTGACGACGTCCAGCCCGCGGTGCGAGAGCGCCTTTTGGATGATGTCGAGGATCTCCGGCTCGTCGTCGACCGCGAGCACCAGCGGCTTCTCGCGCGCGGGGCGCCGCGCCTTGTCGACCGACGGCACCGGGAACGCCTCGAGCGCCGTGCTCGACAGCTCCGGCTGCATGTCGGCGTCCGTCGCCTGCTCGAGCGGGGTGGTGACCACCGCGAGGAACGGCGCGTCGCTGGTCGACGCCCGGCCCTTCGCGACCGCCTCGCCCTTGTCGCGCGCGGTGTAGGCCGCCGCGATCATCTCGTCGAGGACGGCGCGCGGCGCGACGTGCGGCAGGACCGCCCGACCGGAGGCGAACGCGATCTCGTCGAGCAGCGCCTGGTGCTTCGGGTTGGTGATCGCGAGCGCGAGCGCGCCGCCGACCTCACCGACGGGCAACACCCCGTGGCTGGCCGCGACCTCGCGCGGCAGCACGGCGAGCAACTTCGTGCTCACCGTACACTTCGACAGGACGACGCCCGGGACGCCGAACTGTTCGGCGAGCGCGGCGGTCACGTCTTCTTCGGACGCGAACCCGAGCCGGATCAGCGTGGAGCCGAGGGGGAGGAGCGATGCGCCTTGTGCGTGCGCGGCCTTCTCGAGCGCCCCCGCCTCCACGGCGCCTCGTCTGAGGAGGATCTGGCCGATCGAGGGCGTATCGCTTTGGGCCGTCGCCATGGGTGGCAGCCGGGAAGGTATCGCGCCTTCGGACAACTCGGAAGTGTGTACCATGTCGAAACCATCAGATCGGACGGACGCGGCCGATCAGAAGGCGCGATGCGGCCCGATGACGAAGTTTGAGACGGCGGTCAGCGGCGGCCGACCGTGATCGGGTAGTCCACGTTGCGCACCTCGCCCTTGTAGGCGCGCCATCGGACCTTCCCCAACTCCTGCGTCATGCACGCGTTGAGCGGGGAGCGCCTCAGGAAGCGGTCCTTGAGGCTGACGTTCTGGGCCCGGCCCGCGTTGTTCACGGAGAACCTCAACACGATCTGCTCGGAGACGCTCTCGGGATCGCGCTGCATCTGCCCGACGATGCAACGCTTGAAGCCGCTGAACGCCTTCGCGACGCCGGCCATGATCTCCTCGCGCGTCAGCTCGCCGGTCTTGGCGGCGCCGCCGGAGAAGCTCGCGACCGCCCCGCCCCGCCGCCGGCGACGCTTCTTCGACTTCTTCCCGGTCGGCGCTGGCTCGTCGACGAGCGCCAACAGCGGCGGCTCGATCGTCACGCTCGCGAGGAGGTCGTCGAGCTCCTTGCGGAGCGCGTCCTCGCGCGCCTCCTTGTCGGCCTCGGCCGCGGCCTCCCGCGAGCTGATCACGTACCAAGGTATGGCGATCGCCGCGGCCACCACGACCGCGACGGTCCCGCCGATCAGGGTCGCGCGCTTCTTGAGGCGCTCCTTGGCGACGTGGCGCGCCTGCTCCTCGGCTTCGCGCACCTCGGCGAGGTGCGCCTGGACCTTCGGGAGGTGCGCGCGGAACACGCCGATGCGACGCAGCGGCGCGAACTCGCCGTCCTCCACCGCGATGAGCGTCTCGGCGTCGACCTCCGCCTTGTAGAGCATCTCGAGGAGCTCTTTGCTCTTCACCGGTCCGAAGACCTGCCCCTGCTGTTGGTAGAGCCAGTTGGTGTCGAGGCTGCGCGCCTTGTCGGTGCCCTCCTCGAGGATGTCGGCGAACAGGTCGGCGTCGTTCGCGATCCCCGACGCCGCGCGCGGGGCGGCCTTCGGGCGCGGCGGCGGCTGCGCGGGGGCACCCTGTTCGGGGCCGTCCAGATCCGCATAGGCGTCCGCGTCGTCCGCGATCCCGTCGTCCCGCCCTGCCGACATGCGGGCGCATGGTATGCCACGACCCGAGCCGGCGTCGAGAGCCCCGCGGCGCTCCATTCAGTAGAGGATGCGCTCCAGGTAGAGCCCCTCGGGCGGGAGCGCCGGGGCCGACGCGAGGCGATCCCGGGTCGCGGCGACGCTCAGGAGGTGATCGTCGGGCGCCCCCGCCTCGACGCCCGCGAGCGCGGTCGCGGTCAGGACCCGCACCTGGCGGCGCAAGAATCCGTCTGCTGCGAGATCTACTCGGAGTCGGCGCCGGTCACGACGCGCGCGCGCCCACCACAAGTGCCGGACGGTCTGCTGACCGGGGCGCGTGTCGCGCGCGAACGCGGAGAAGTCGCGGCGGCCGGCGAGGACGCAGAGCATCCGATCCACACGCGTCGCGTCGACGTCGGTGTCGACGAAGTACACGTACACGCGACCGACCGCGGAGAACGCGGCGTGGAACCAGCGCGGCACCTCTTCGACGTAACGCGTGACGAGGGCGTCGGGCGCGGCGCGATCGATCGCGGCGCGGAGGTCTTCGAGTTCGACGCGCGCGCGCGTGTGGAACGACACGACCTGCCCGGTCGCGGACACGCCGCGATCGGTGCGACCGGCGACGCTCACGAACGTGGTGAACGGCGCGAGCGCTTCGAGCAACACGCCCTCGACGGTCACGCGATCCGGTTGGCGCGCGAAGCCGTGGAACGCGGCGCCGTCGTACGCGAGCGTGACCTTGAATGTCCGGCGCGGGGGCAAGCGCCGGTCAGCGTACGCGACGGCGCAGCTGTTCGATCACCGAGTCGATCTCGGGCGCCATCGGGTGATTCGGCCCGAGCTCGCGCGCGCGCTCGTAGGCGCGAATCGCGTTCTCGTTGCGGCCGAGGAACTGTTCGGCCGAGCCCTTGAGGACCCACGCGCGGTAGGAGCGCGCGTCGATCGCGAGCGCGCGGTCCGCCATGTCGCGGGCGGGTCCGAGGCGCCCGGTGTCGACGTAGACCTGCCCGCTCAGCACGAACACCGAAGCGTCGTCGGGGCGCGAGTCGCGGAGCTGATCGAGGAGTCGCCCGGCCTCGCGGTAGCGACCGGCGTCGAGGAGGCGCTCGGCGCGCTTCACGTCTTCGGGTGCGTCCGGCGCGGCGATCGTCGCGCGCGTCGCGTCGGACGACTCGGCGACGGTCGCGGTGGCGACGGACGAAGTGGTCGTGGTCGAGACCACCAGCGGAGGCGGAGGCGGAGGCGGAGGGATCGCGGGCGGCTCGTCGGAGCGCATGCCCCAGATCACCGCGCCGATCACGACGAGCGCGACGGCGCCCACCAACCAGATCGAGGAGTTCGAACCGCCGCCGACGCCGGCCTCGCGCAGGACCGCTTCGTCCTCGTCGGCCGGTCCGGGGCGGCGCGTGGTGATCGGCACCTTCGCGCGGACGCGCGCGGAGGAGTCGGAGCGCATCGGGGGCGCGGAGGGCTCGGGCGCCTGGCCCTCGAGCGGCGCAGGATCGTCCGGGTACGCGGGGCTCGGCGGAGACGCGAGCGGCGACGCGGCCGCGACGGGCGGAGGCGTCGGGGCCTCGGACGCGTCGGAGACGATCTCCTTCGTGATCGAAGCATGCGCCTCGGCGCGCGGCGGCGTGGTCCTCGGTGCGGCGGGCGGCGGCTCGCCCGGCGCCTGCGCGCGCGGATCCGACGCGGCGTACGCGCTCGAGAACGCGTCGTCCGACAGCAGCGGCGGCGGCGCGGGCTCCTCGGCCATCCACTCGCCGAGGCCCTGGTCGGTTGCGTCCTCGTCTTCGTTCGGGAGCGCCGAAGCGTCGCCCCACCCTCGCTCGGGCGGCGACCACGCCGACGCGGGCGCGGCGGGCTGACTCGGCGCGGGGAGGAGCGGGTCGTGCCGCTCGACGACGCCCATGTCGCCGAGGCGCCGGAGGATGCGCGCGGTGAGCGCGCACGCGTAGCCGGCCTGTCGCGTGATGCCGGCGACGCTCGTGTCGCCGTCGACGTACTTGAGGACGGCGTTCGCGGCGTCGGGGATGTTGCCGATCATCTCGGCGAGGCGCTCGGAGCGCGTGGTCAACACCGCGCCGATGCCGCCGAGGGGCGCGACGAGATCGACGTACGCGCGCGCCGCGAGATCCGCTTCGCCGTACGCCTCTGCGAAGTCGACGCGCTGGCCGTCGATCGGCTTCGGGAGGCTGACGACCTCGATCGTCCCGGTCTCCACGATCGCGGCCCACAGCAGCGCGTCGGTTCCGGTCCACACCTGCGTCCGCGCGAGGACCAGCGTGTCCTTCTCGGTGTACAGCTCGATGATCGGCGCGGCGTCGGCGACCGCGTCGGTGGGCACGATACGGACGATCTGGGGCCGCTCGATCTGCGCGCACCGTTCGAAGAGGCCACGTTTGGATTGGGCGTCGAAGGGTACGGGACGCGACATCGGCGGCACACTTGATAGCGTGCCGGACCGGGGCGGTCCAGCTTACGGACCGATCGGATCGCGAACGACGGGCCACAAATGTTAGCCTCTCGGCCGCGATGCGCGCTCGATCACGTTCTCTTGGGTGGGTGGTGCTGGCGCTGACCGCGGCGTGTCCGGCCGAGGACGCCGCGGAGGCGCCGGCCGCGAAGGAGACGTCCGCGGCGCCGCCGCCGGCGATCCGGGTCGCGGCGGATCGCACGGACCTGGTCTACAGCTACCCCGTCGATTCGGGGCGCCGATTCGAGACCGCGACGGCGCTCGACGAGATCCCCGCCGACAGCCGGCGCGGCGTGGTGGTGATGGACCTGTCGATGAGCCCGGAGGAGCGACAAGCCGGGCGCTACATCTACGTCGCGGACCTGAGCGACGCGAGCGACGACGGCACCTACCCCGTCGCGGTCGCGAGCCGGTACGGGTTCGAGGCGAAGCTCACCGGCACGAGCACGGGCGCCGGTGCGGCGGGCTCGGGCGACGGCGTGGTGGTCTATTCGACGTCGTGGTGTGGCGCCTGCAAGAAGGCGAAGCGGCTGCTGACGTCGTGGAAGGTCCCGTTCGAGGACAAGGACGTGGAGGCATCCGCGTCGGCGCAACGTGAGTTGCAAGCGAAGGCCGCGGCGCAAGGCCTCCGGCCGAGCGGCGTGCCGGTGATCGACGTGGCGGGGACGCTGCTGATGGGCCTCGACGAGGCGACCTTGAAGCGAACGCTCCAGGCGAAGAAGTTGTTATGAGGTCCGTCGCGCGGGGAGGCGCGACGCCGTGGGGATGCCGCCCTCGTCGAGATCGGCGACCTCGTCCTTCAGCTTCGCGCGCGTGAGGCGCTCGATCTCTTCGCCGACCTCGGTGAGGAGCAGGCGTCGATCGCGGAGCGGGAGGAACGCGCTCTTGAAACCCATCATGATGATCTGACCGATCTCTTCGAGCGTGAAGTGCATGCGTTCGTGCGCGAGCCACAGCTCCTTGGTGACGCTGGTGTCGGTCATCAAGCGGTTGTCGGTGTTGATGGTCACGCGGATGCCGTAGTCGAAGTAGAAGCGCACCGGGTGATCTTCGAGCGAGGACACCGCGCGGGTCTGAACGTTCGAAGACGGACACACCTCGAGCGCGATGCGGTGGTCGTTGACGTAGTTGAGGAGGTCGCCGTCCTCCGCGAGGCGGCAGCCGTGCCCGATCCGGTGCGCGCCGCAGTAGTGGATCGCTTGGTGGATCGACTCGGGGCCGTAGGCCTCGCCCGCGTGGAGCGTGCAGTTGACGTTGTTGTTGAGGATCAGTCGGAACGCTTCGACGTGATCCTTCGCGGGGTGATCGACTTCGGCGCCCGCGAGATCGAAGCCGACGACGCCGCGGTGCTTGAACGCGATCGCGAGCTCCGCCATGCGGAGTGAAGTGAGCGGATCCATGTTGCGGATGCCGCAGAGGATGATGCCGCTGCGGATGCCGTGGTCGCGCTCGGCGTCGCGCAGGCCCTGGACGACGGCTTCGACGATGTTCGGGAGCGGGACGCCGCGGCGCGTGTGGAGCACGGGCGCGTAGCGGACCTCCATGTAGCGGACGTTCTCTTTCGCGGCGTCCTCGGCGAGCTCGTACGCGGTGCGGTAGATCGCCTCCTCGGTCTGCATCACGGACAACGTGATGGCGAAGGCCTCGAGGTAGTCCTCGAGTGACTCGCAGTCCTCGCCCGCGTGGAGCGCGCGCCGGAGGCCTTCGAGGTCGTGCGCGGGGAGCGGGACGCCGTCCTGATCGGCGAGCTCGAGGATCGTCTCGGCGCGCAGGGAGCCGTCGAGGTGGCAGTGGAGATCGGTCTTGGGGAGCTGCTCGAGGAGCTCGTACGTGAGCTCGACCGTCTCGGCGTTCGTCGTCATCGCGCGGGAGCATAGTACGCGTAAGCGAATTCCCAGAAGTGCGTTGCGCGGTGCGCGGTCGTCGGCGTGAGTGCGCGCGCGGCCGTGTGGCACGGATTCCGCAGAAGGGACGAGTCCATCATGACGACGCTCTTCGCGCCGGGGCCTCGCCCCGAAGACCGGTCCCGTTCGCCTGATCGCGACGGCGCCTCCCGACGCGAGCGGGTCGACGCGGACGACGCGCTCGACCTCACCGAGGATCCGCTCTCGGACGGCCCGTCCGGGATCGCGTCGTTGCTGTCGAGCGTGCGTGTCCCGATCACGGCGGAGGGGGTGCTGTGGTTCATCGGCGTCGTGCTCGTGCTCGCGGGCTCGCTGTACTTCACCGAGAGCAACTGGGATCGCTGGTCGGGCCCGGTGCGCGCGTCGGTCGTGACGCTCGGACTCGTGTTGTACCAGGGCCTCTTCGTCGGCCTCGCGGCGTTCCTCGCGGCGCGGCGCGCACCCGCCCTCCCCGTCCGCGTCCTCGCCGGCCTCGGCGCGGCGCTCGTCGCGATGATCGGGTGGTCGTCCGCCGCGCTCGCGGGGCTAGGGCCGCTCGCGGCGGCGGCGGTCGTGGCCGCTTCGGCCCTGGCGGTGGTCGCCGCGCGCGTCGCAGCGCTGTCGCGCGACGCGCTCCCCGTCACGAACGCGCTGGGCCTCGCCGCGGCCGCGGTGATGGCCGCGATGACCTGCGCCCGCGCGCCAGCGCTCGTCGCGGTCGGCGCCGCGGCCGTCGCCGTCGTCGTGCTGGTTCGCGCGGCCTGGGTCGCAGCGCGAGGCACGCGCGCCGTCGCGACGTTCGGGTGGCTGTACGTGGCCTACCTCGCGATCGCGACGACGGCCGGCGCCGCGACCCACCCCGAAGTGACGCCCGCGTGGATCGTCGCGCCGGTGCTCGCCGCGATCGCGGTCGCGGTCCATGGCGCGGAGCGCCGACGGGGCGGCTCGGCGGCGCCCGACGACGAGCGGCGCAACCTCGAGCTGGGCGCCACGAGCGCCGTCGTCGGCGAGGAGCACGTTCGGGAGCGCGACGTCTCGAGCGCCATCCTCTGGGCCCGGCCGATCGGCGAGGAGCACGATCGGGAGCGCGACCTCGGCGCCGCGGCGACCGGCGAAGAGCGCGATCGGAGGCGCGACGTTTCGAGCGCCTTCGTCGGTGCTGAGGCGATCGGCGAAGTGCGCGCACCGGGGAGCGACGCACCGAACGCGGTCCGGAGCGCGGATGGGAGCGGCGACCAGCGCGACGCCTCGAGCGCAGTCCGGAGCGCGGAAGGGAGCGGCGACGAGCGCGACGCCTCGAGCACGGTCCGGAACGCGGAAGGGAGCGGCGACGAGCGTGACGCTTCGAGCGCAGTCCGGGGCGCGGAAGGGAGCGGCGACGAGCGCGACGCTTCGAGCGCAGTCCGGAACGCGGATGGGAGCGGCGACGAGCGCGACGCTTCGAGCGCGGTCCGAAGCGCGGATGGGAGCGGCGACGAGCGCGACGCTTCGAGCGCAGTCCGGAGCGCGGGTGCGATGGGCGATGGGTACGCTCGAGCTCGCGACGCGTCGACGCCCCATCGGGTCGCGACGAACGAACGCGATGGCGCGCACGCCGTGACGCGCACGATGCGCCTCCCTTCGCGGAGCGCATCGGTCCGGATCGCGGTGATGGTCACCGCGGTGACGGCGCTCGGGATCGCGTTGGCGTCGGATCTCGTCCCGGTCGCGGGGCGCGTCGCGGTGTTGTTCACGGCGGCGCTCTCGACGTGGGCGCTGTTCGCGCGCGCGCGGAGCGACGCGCGGCGCCTGCCGATCGCGCTCGCAGTGTTGAGCGGCCTCTTCGTCTACTTCTTCCTGCCCGCGCCGTTCAAAGCGATCGTCGATCTCGCGCTCACCAGCGCGAAGTCCGCGCTCGGTTACGACGACCGACCGCTGCCGGTCGCGTACTACGGCGTCACGTTCGTGCCTTACCTCGCGGCGTGGTGGATCGCGGAGCGGCGCGGCGCGTTCGGTCGCCTCGCCGGAGCGGTCCGGCTCGTCCTGTTCTCTGTCGCGGCGACGTTGATCGGCGTCGCGTTCGCCGAGTGGACCGATGCGCGCCCCGCGTTGATCACGCTGCCGATCTACATCGTGGCGTTCGCCGCCGATGCGCGGATCGGGGCGCGGCGCTCCTGGCTCGAACGGTTCGGCGTCGCGATCCCCGCGCACGCCGCCTGCGTCCTCGTGGGGCTCTTCGTCCTCCGCGCCCTCCACGCGGCGTTCGGCCTCGAGGCCTGGGCGCTCGCGCTCGCGGTGATGGCCGCAGCGCTCACGCCGTGGGCGCGCGGCGCGATGGGGACCACGCTCCGGGGCACGCGCGCCCACCATGACGACGCGCCGTCCGCGGTCGGTCGACACGACGCGAGCGGGTCGGGAGGCATCCTCGGCGCGAGCGCGGTCGCGCGCTTCTACGCGATCGGGGCGGCGGTCGCCGCAATGGCCGCGACCGTCGGCCTCCACCTCGTCGGCGCCGGCTTCGACGCGCACCTCGCCGCGACCACGCTCGCGATCGCAGCCGCGTCCACGCTCGCGCTCGCCGCGTCACGCGCGGAGCTCTACGGCGTCGCGTTGCTCGGCGGCCTCGCGGCCGCGCTCTTCACGGCGCCCGGCCTCGAAGCGGCCGTCGCCGTCGGCGCGGCCGCGCTGTTCCTCCTGATCTCGTGGTCCACGCTTCGCCCGCTCCGCCGCGCCGCGGCGGCCATCACCCCGATCGTCGCGCTCGTCGGTGCCGCCCACGCGCTCCTCACCGACGGCGCCCCCTGGACGACGCTCGTCGCCGCAGCCGTCGTCGCGATCTCCGCGATCACGTCCCGCCGCCCGTGGTGGTCGATGGGCGCCGCCGTCGCGCTCGCGGCGCTCGCCGCCAAGACCGGCGTCACCTTCGACGTCCCGGGACCCTACGCCGCCGCCGTCGTCGCGGGCGCGCTGTTCCTCCTCGCGCACGTCCTCCGCGGATTCGCGCGGAGTGATGACATCGCGCGAGCCGAACGCTTCGCGTCGACCGAGGTCGGGGCGCGAAGCGAAGACCGCGCGCGACTCGAAGACGCCGCGCGACTCGGAGACGCCGCGCGACTCGGAGGCGCCGCGCGACTCGGAGACACCGCGCGATACGAAGACACCGCGCGACTCGGAGACACCGCGCGATTCGAAGACCGCGCGCGGTTCGAAGACCGCGCGCGACTCGGAGACACCGCGCGACTCGAAGACGCCCCGCGACTCAGAGACACCGCGCGAC
>JAUHYN010000153.1 GCA_030426505.1 bacterium
ATGCCGGCACGTCACCTTGGGTTGGTCCTCGTCACGGCCGTAGGGGAACGCGGTGGACCAGGCCATCTCCAGGCTTGGCGAGACATCCACCGCGCGGCAGCGCAGCGTGAACGACCAGCCCAGCAGCACCCGGTCGAAGCAGTCGATGACGGCGGTGAAGTAGCCCCAGCCGTCCTCCCCGCACCAAATCGATGTCATATCTGTCTGCCAGAGCTGGTTGCTGGCAGTGATGTCGAACGGCTTGCCCTGCGCGTCGCTGCCGATGCGGTCGCGGTCGGCCTGGGTGGGCGTGGCGATCGCGGCGGAGTCGTTGAAGCCGAGGAACGGGTTCGCGCCGGGCATGCGCATCGCGGCGCGGCCGCCGATCCACATCTTGTCCGCGCCCTGGTCGGCCACGTAAACGACCGCGGGGCCGTCGTACATCATCGGCGCGTCCCAGCTGAACGTCTGCAGCGCCTTGCCGCGCGCGTCGGTGAAGGTCTGGCCGTCGAACTTGGGCTCGCCCGCGGACTGGTTCGTCACGCCGCTGAAGCCGATGACGTACGCGCCAGTGTTGGTCGTGCGGCCGTGCTCGATCTTGTCGAGGCGGCCCGTGAGCTCGACGACGTCGCCGGGCTTCACGTTCGCGTGGCCGAGGAACACCGAGCGGTGGTCCTCGCCGCCGACCTTGATGGGACGATCGAGCACGAGGTAGTTGCCGGCGGGCGGCGCCTCGAGGCCGATGGCCATCGGGTTGCGCTCTTCGACGCGGCCCGAGAACGAGTGGTAGCCCCCGAACGGGAAGCCGTCGGTCGCCTCGACCTCGGCCTTCTCGATGCGGCCGGCGCGATCCGACGTCTTGTGGATCGTGCCGGAGATCGTGACGTCCTGGCCGCGCACGGCCTGGGCCTTCGCGGCGTCCAGGTCGAGCGTGAACGCGACCTCGTCGGGCTGGCCGCGGTTCGCGGTGACGAGGACCGGGACCTCCTCGAACGTCGCGATGCCGAAGTTGACGACGCTGCGCTTCTGGATCTCGACCGTGCCGGAGAGGTGACCGGGACCCGAGATCCCGGCGCCGCCGACGCCAGCGACCGACTTCAGTTGCTCACCCGTCAGCTCCTTCGCCGGCTGCGTCGGGCCCTTGGGGCCGGGGAGCAACGGGCCGCCCACCGGCGGCGGGAGGATCGGCGGGGGCGTCTGCTTCGTCGACGCGTCGCCGACCTGCTCGGAGGAGATGGGGGACGGGAGGCCGGGGATCGGCCGCTGCACTCGGAAGTCGCTCATGGGAATCGTCTCAGCGGGTATTGTCGGTTCAAAACCGACAATGGTGCGTAAATCGTACCGAGGGCCCGAGCCGTATCCTCGAGCCGCGAGGGCGGCGTCGGCGGCCGTCGGCTCCCCGGAGCCGCGTGGCGCGGGCGGCGGATTCGGACGCGGACGTTGGCGATCGCTCGCGGCCGTCAGCGAGGCCTGCGCAGCTCCGCGGTGATCTCCGCGACGATCGACGTCGCGATCTCCGCCGGCGACTTCGCCCCGATGTCGAGGCCGATCGGGCCGTGGATCCGATCGATCGTCGCCGCGTCGAAGCCGCGCGCCTCGAAGCGCTCGCGCCGGCTCGCGTGCGTGCGCTTGCTCCCGAGCGCGCCGATGTAGAACGCGTCGCTCTTCAGCGCGACCTCGAGCGCCGGGTCGTCGATCTTCGGGTCGTGCGACAACAGCACCACCGCGGTGCGGCGGTCCGGCGCGAGCCGGGTCATCGCCTCGTCGGGCCAGTCGTCGGTGCGGTCCACGTCCGCGAAGCGCTCCGCGCGCAAGAACGCCGAGCGCGGATCGATCACCGTCACCGCGTAGCCGAGCTCCTTCGCCATCACGGTCAACGCCTGCGCGACGTGGACCGCGCCGATGATCAGCATCCTCAGCGGCGGGTTGAACGGCTGGAAGAACGCGCGGCGCCCGTCGGCTTCCTCGAGCGTCGCGCGGTCGCTCTCGAGCGCGGGCGCCTCGTCGACGATGCGCTCGTCGCCGGACTCGAGGTCCACCACGCGACACACCGCGCGCTTGTCGGCGGCGGCGGCGAGGAGGGCGTCGAGCGTCGCGCGCTTCACGTGAGCGCCTCCACGAAGACTTCGATCGTCCCTCCGCAAGCGAGCCCGACGTCCCACGCCTCCTCGTCACTCACGCCGAACGTGAGCGTCCGCGGGGCCTTGGCCTCCATGACCTGCGCGGCCTCGTCCACCACGCGCCCCTCCACGCACCCGCCCGAGACGGAGCCCACGAACAGGAGATCGTCGCGGACGATCAACATGCTCCCGGCGGGCCGGGGCGAGCTCCCCCACGTGCGCACGACGGTCGCGATCGCGACGGCGTGACCGGCGTCGTGCCACGCGCGGGCGGTCTCGAGCAGCTCGGTCGACATGGACCGTCAGGCTAGCGGAGATCCCACCCTCGAAGGAACGGTGAGGGCGCGCAGCGCCGTCGAAGAGGATTGGGGTAGGCTGCTGGGCCATGGCCGAGTCGAGTTTCTCCGATCACTTCTCGAAGGATTCCAACGCGTATCAGAGGTTTCGCCCCCGGTACCCGCCCGCGCTCTTCGAGCACATCGTCGCGCTCGCGCCCGGGCGCGCCCTCGCGTGGGACTGCGCGACCGGAAACGGCCAGGCGGCGCTCTCCGTCGCTGAGCACTTCGACCGGGTGATCGCGACCGACGCGAGCGCCGAACAACTCGCGCACGCGACGCCGCACCCGAAGGTCGAGTACCGCCGCGCGCTCGCGCACGACAGCGGCATCGAAGCGGGCAGCGTCGACCTCCTCACGATCGCGGCCGCGCTCCACTGGTTCGCGAAGGACGAGTTCTACGCCGAGGTGAGGCGCGTCCTCCGCCCGGGCGGCGTGATCGCGGCGTGGTCCTACGGCGCGCGTATCGAGGTCGACCCGAAGGTCGACGAGGCGATCATCCGCTTCGGCGCCGAGGTGCTCGGGCCCTACTGGCCGCCCGAGTTCGCGTACAACGTGAGCGGCTACCGCGACCTCCCGTTCCCGTTCGAGGAGCTCGAGCCGCCCAAGGTCGACGTGACGATGGAGTGCTCCGTCCAGGACCTGATCGACAAGGTCCGCACGTGGTCGGGGTACAGCGGCTACGTCGAGAAGAACGGCCACGAGCCCCTCGACGAGCTGAAGGCGAGGCTGTTGCCGGCGTGGGGGGACGAGCCGCTGCGCACGGTGCGGTGGCCGCTGCACTTCAAGGTCGGCCGGGTCACCTGACGATGGCGCGCCGCACGCTGCGTCTCGGGGACGAGACGATCACGCTCCCGCGCGGGACGCGGGTCGTGCTGCGCGTCGACCTCCCCGGGGACGGGGGCTTCGTCCACCGGCAGGCGTCGATCGCGACGGTGCAGGACGTCCACAAGAACACGTACACGCTGACGACGCCGAGTGGTCGCACGCTCTCGGCGCAGCGCGATCAGATCGCGGTGCAGCGGGAGGATCTCCTCGCGGATCTGGGGGCGCGACGGGCGAGCTTCGAGGCGCTCGAGCCCCGGATCGTCTACGCCGCGGTGGTCGGGAGCCAGGCGTGGGGCCTCGCGGGCCCGGACTCCGACGAAGACGTGCGCGGCGCCTTCGTGCTCCCGTTCGAGATGTACGCGTCGCTGTGGGAGGCGCCCGACGAGATCCAGGATCCGAGCGGCGACCGCGCGTACTGGGAGATCGAGAAGCTGATCCACCAGGGCCTCCGAGGCGACGCGAACACCCTCGAGTGCCTGTGGACTCCGCTCGTGAAGATCGCGACGCCGATCGGCGAGCGGCTCGTCCGCGAGCGCGAGATGTTCGTGTCGATGAACGTCCTCGGGAGCTTCGGTCGCTACGCGCAGAGCCAGTTCAAGAAGATCGAGCGCTCCCTCGAGCGCAACGCCGCGCTGACGCACCTGCTCGCCGGCATCGAAGGCGAGGGCGTGGCCGACGTCGACGCGGCGGTCGCGCACCTCGCCCGCGTGATCCCGGGCGACGCCAAGGGGCGCCGCCGCGAAGTGACGGCGATGATCCGATCGACGTTCGATCGCGGCCTCGTGGATCGCGCCGACTTCGGCGCGCTCGTCGACGCCGTGCGCGCGGGCCGCCGCCGAGAGCTCGAGCCGGGCCCGCACCGCCCGAAGAACGCGTACAACCTGCTGCGCCTGTTGCACTCGTGCCTGTCGTGGCTCCGCACCGGCGCGCCGCTGATCCGGGTCGAGGGCCCGCTGCGCGAGACGCTCCTCGGCATCAAGGAACAGCGGACGCCGATCGAAGAGACGCTCGCGCTCGCGCAGGCGACCGCCGCCGAGATCGACGCCGCCGCGCACGACGCCAAACTCCCCGAGGCCCCGGACTACGAAGCCGCCGATCGCCTCCTCCGGGACGCGCGCCGCGAGCAGGCCCGCGCGGCGATCTTGGTCCCGGGCCCGATCGCCGTCGACGATCTCGCGCCGACCTCTCTCCCGGTCGCGCTCCCTGGGGACGTGGACGTCGCGTCGATGCGGAGGTTCCTCGAGGCGCGCGGCCAACCCGAGCGCGGGGCGACGCTGTGGATCGCGCTGTCGGGCGCGCACGCGTACGGCTTCCCGTCGGTCGACTCCGACCTCGACGTGAAGGGCACCTTCGTCGCCCACCCGCGGGACGCGCTCGGCTTCACCGAGGTGCCCACCGCGATCGACTTCCTCGGCGACTTCGACGCGCGCGAGTACGACCTGACGCTCAACGAGATCGATCGCACCGCGCGATCGATCGTCGCGGGCAACGGCAACTACGTGGAGCGCTTCCTCGGGCCGCTGCCGCTCCTCACCACCGAGGCGGGCGAGCGCTTCGGCGCGCTGGTCGCCAAGAACCTCAGTCGCCGAGTCCACGCGCACTACCGCGGTTTCATGGCGAGCATCGTGAAGCGCTACGAGGCGGAGGCGGACGCCGATCGACGCAAGGCGAAGCGCCTGCTGTACGTGTACCGGGCGGCGCTCACGGGCATCCACATGTTGCGGACCGGCGAGGTGGAGACCGACGTGAATCCGCTCGCCGACGCCTACGGCTTCGGACACGTCGCGGCGCTGGTACGGATCAAGGCCGAGCAGGAGGGCCGCGCGTTGTCCGAAGCGGAGGCGGAGCCCTACGTCGCGGACTTCGCCGCGTTGGAGCGCGCGTTGGACGAAGCGCGGGCGAACAGCGTCCTCCCGGAGGCGCCGGCGGCGGTCGACGCGCTCGAGGACTTCGTGGTCGACCTGCGCCGCCGGCCCGACCTACGCGGCCGGTCCGACTGAACGAGCGGTTTATCTGCCCGTCGATGCGGGCTACCGTCTCGCCGTTCCGTGCGAAGCCGCTGGTTCCATCGGCCGCTGTTCCACGCGGCTTCGGTCGGCGCGTCGAAGCACGCGAGCTGGCTCGAGCTCTTCTACGACCTCGTCTTCGTCGCCGCGTTCCTGCAGCTCGGCAAGGGGCTGTCGGGGGACGTCTCGCCGAAGAGCGCGGCGGTGTTCGCGGCGGTGTTCGTCGCGCTGTGGGTCGCGTGGAGCGGGCTGACGTTCGTCAAGAATCGGTACACCGTCGACGACTTCCTCCACCGGTCGCTGGTGTTCCTCCAGATCCTCGCCGTGGGCGCGATGGCGTTGTCCGCGCCGCGGGTCGTGCGGGGCGACGTGTTCGCGTTCGCGATCGCGTCGGGCGTCGCGCAGCTGCTCGTCGCCGCGATGTACGGGCGCGCGTACCTCCAGGTCGAGCAGGGGCGCGCGTACGCGAAGTACTGGGGCGCGATCTTCTTCGGCGGAGGCGTGGCGTGGATCGTCTCCGCGTGGGTGCCGGCGCCGTACTACGGCGCGCTGTGGGCGCTCGCGACCATCGCGTTGTTGGGCGGTCCGCTATCGAAGCAGTCGCGCGCGGTGATGGCGCGCGAGCCGATCGATCATCGACACCTCGCCGAGCGCTACGGGCTCCTCACGATCATCGTGCTCGGCGAGTCGTTCGTGAAGGCGCTGACTGCGCTGGGCGACGTGGACGTGAGCCCGGCCGTCTTCGCGCGGGTCGCGGTCGTCCTCGCGGTGACGTACGGGCTGTGGTGGATCTACTTCGACGACGTCGCGGGCGGGAAGCTGAAGTCCGGTCGCGGCGCGTTCGTCGTGTGGCTCTACGCGCACGTGACGCTACCGCTCGGGATCACCGCGGTCGGCGTGGGGCTCGAGAAGATCGTGACGTTCGCGTGGTCTCAGCCGGCGCCCGAGGCCGACCGCTGGTTGATCTGCGGCGCGCTCGCCCTGACGTACGCGTCGGTCGCCGCGATCGACTCGGTCAGCGAGCGCAAACAGGCGGAGCTGTCCGACCGCGCGCGCGTCAACGCGCGGTGGATGTCGGGCGCGTTCCTGCTCGTGCTCGCGCCGGCCACGGACGCGCTCGCGGCCGGGACGTTCGTGGCGTTGGTGACGGCGGTGGCGATCGCGCAGGTCGTGTTCGACATGGCGATGGCCCCGTTCGAGGAGGCCGAGCACCTCGAGATCGGGCGTCGCTCCATGGCGGAGGCGGCGGTCGCCGAGGCCCAGCGCGAGGGCGAGGCGCCGCGGCGCTGGGATACGTCGGACGCCGTGCGCGTCGGCGCGCCGAGCACGCTGCGGAGTGACCTGTACTTCTACTTCATGCACGGGAGCTGGACGCGGGTCTTCGTCGCGTTCGCGCTGGTGTTCCTCGTCGCGAACCTGTTCTTCGCGGCGCTGTACCTCCTCGAGCCGGGCGCGATCGCGAACGCGGAGCCGCGGTCGTTCGGCGATGCGTTCTTCTTCTCCGTGCAGACCATGTCCACGATCGGCTACGGCACGCTGTCGCCCGGGACCGCGTACGGCGACGTGATCGTCACGGTCGAGGCGGCGGTCGCGATCGTGGGGACGGCGGTCGTGACGGGGTTGGTGTTCGCGAAGGCGAGCCGCGCCAAGGCGAGCGTGTTGTTCTCGGAGCCGATCGTCATCACCAAGATGAACGGGCGCGACGTCCTGATGCTGCGCGTGGGGAACGCGCGCGGGAACGACGTGGTCGACGCGTCGATGGATCTCACCGTGGTCCTCGACGAGACGTCCCTTGAGGGCCGGCACATGCGTCGCCTCCACGCGCTCGATCTGACGCGGCGGCGGTCGCCGATGTTCGTGCTGTCGTGGTTGGTCATGCACGAGATCGACGAGGCCAGCCCGCTGTACGGGCTCGACTGGGACGGCCCCGAGCTCAAGAGCGCGTTCTTCGTGGCGACCCTCGTCGGTCACGACGGCACCTACGGTCAAACCATCTACGCGCGGCACGTCTACTACTACGAGCACCTCCGCTGCGGGGAACACTTCGCCGATATCATGAGCCAACTCGACGACGGGCGCCTGATGATCGACTTCGCGAAGTTCCACGACACGGAGCCCGACTGACGACGACGCTTGTGGCGAAGGCCGAGATTGGCGAGGCTCCGCTGCGATGGACGATAGAGCGCGTGAGGTCCTCGACTTCTGGTTCGGACCCCTGGACGAGGCCGGCTTCGCCGACGAGGCCCACACCAAGCGGTGGTTCATGAAGGACGACGCCTTCGACGAAGAGATCCGGACGCGGTTCGCCGGGCTGTACGAAGAGATCGCGGCGGGCGAACACACGTCGTGGCGCGACACGCCGCGCGGCGCGCTCGCGTACGTGATCGTGCTCGATCAGTTCTCGCGGAACATGTTCCGCGGCAGCGGGAAGATGTACGCGGAGGACGCGAAGGCGGTCGCCGCGACGAAGGACGCGATCGTGCGCGGGTTCGATCTGCAGCTCCAGCCCGCGGAGCGCACGTTCCTGTACATGCCGCTCATGCACAGCGAAGCGCTCCACGATCAGGAGGCCTGCATCCACCAGTTCGAGGCGCTCGCCGAATCGCTGGAGGGCGAAGCGGCGCGACGCGTCGCGAACAACGTCGACTACGCGAAGCGGCACCGCGACATCGTCGCGCGCTTCGGTCGATTCCCGCACCGCAACGACCTCGTGGAGCGCCCGACGACGGACGAAGAGGCGGAGTTCCTCGACCAACCGGGATCGTCGTTCTGAACGTTCGAGCGCGCAGGGCAGACCTGCACAGCTGTGGCGAATTCCCTCAGTACGGCCGCCGCACCCGGCAGGCCGCGGTGCGCGCCGAGAACACCATCTGCTGCTCGGTGATCGTCATGCGGACGCGCGGGTCGGAGAGGATCTCGAGCGCGGCGTCGGCCGTCGCGGGCCGCTCCCGCGCCGCGCGCTCCGTCGCGCGATCGAAGCGATCACACGACGTCTCGGACAACACGTTCGCGTCGCGCGGCGCGCCGCCGGGATCGAGCGCGCGGTAGTCGTTGGTGACCGACACCAGACCGTCCGTCGGCGCGCGCACCGCGGCGCGCGTCGGCGTCCGCTCGATGACACACATCTGCCCGGGCTCCACGCCCGACACGAGGAGGAGCGCGCTCGCGACGACCGGCGTGTCGCGCAGCCGCGCGACGGCGTCGTCGTAGTCCGCGGCCTCGTCGAGGGTCTGACGGAGCAGCGACGTGATCGGGATGGCGAGCTGGGGGGGCTCGTCGCTCAGCACCGCGTTGAGCGTGACCGCGAAGCGCCCCGGCGCGACGCCCGACAGCGCACCGACGTAGCCGGGCCAGGAGACCGTCGAGAAGCGCTCGCGCCCGCCGCGGAGGAACCGGTAGACGACGGTCTCGGTCGAGAGCACGTGGTCCGGGCTCCACCAGTCGAGGTTGCGGGCGTGGAGCGGTCCGTCGTCGGTGTCGATCGCGAACGCGGTGCAGCCGAACACGAACGCGAGCGCGTCGTAGTAGAGGTTGCCGAGGACGACCTCGGAGAACGGGAGGTCGACGATCTCGGCGATCACGCGGAGCTCTTCGAGTTGATCCGCGGGGACGTGGAGTGTCGCGAACGGCTCGATCCGATCGAGGACCGCGTCGGCGGAGAGGTCGGCCACGTACGCGGTGAGCATCCGCCGGCACGCGTCCGCGTCCTCGGCGAGGTGACGCCACCGCTCGGCGGCCGGCGCGTCGAGATCGATGTCGTGCGAAGGGACGTCCACGTCCCGGACAGCATGCCCTATTGGTGGCGCGTCCGCTGGTCGTGGACGTGGCGGAGCTGCCGCTCCACGAGCTCGAACGTGTCGCGCACCGAGGCCTCCATCGTGGCGTTCGGCGAGGGGCTCGACGCGTGGGACACGACGATCGGGTCGCGGTGCGGGACGCCGACGACGACCTTCACCGCGGGGCCGGACTCCAGCACGACGCGGCAGCGCTGCACGCGGTCGTAGAAGTGCGGGAGGCGCTGGACGCGCTCGCGGACCAACGTCTCGACCCCGTTGTCGTGGGGGATGCCGTGGAAGGTGATTTCGTGTTCGAGGTTCATGCCTCCGTAGGAGTCCAAGAACGGTGCCAGGGCCTCCGGTCTCGAAGCCGTAGCGCGACAGTTACCGCGCCGTGACGAGTCGAGCGCGCGTCGTAACCCTCGACGTTGGAACGGATCTTCCAGAGGGTGAAGGCATGCGCGCGCAGACCACCGTCGCCGACCTCGCCTCCACCGCCGTCATCACGGTCGGGTCCCACGAGACCCTCCGGGCCGCGGACGCCCAGATGCGGCTCGCCGACGTCCGGCACCTCCCGGTCGTCGACGCCCACGAGCGCCTCGTCGGGATCTTGAGCAACCGCGATCTGCTGAAGGCGCTCGGAGAGGGCGCGATGGATCGCGAGGTCCGTGCCGTGATGTCCGAGGACGTGGTGTTCGTCCGCGCCGAGACCTACGCGTACGAGGCGGCGGCGGTGATGCTCGATCGACGCATCGGCGCGCTGCCGGTGGTGGACGCGCAGAGCCGCGTGACCGGGATCCTCACGGAGACCGACTTCCTCCGGGTCGCGTTTCGGCTGCTGGGGGGCGGGGCGTTGGCGGTGGACGACTGAAGACTCGCCGCCCACCGCCCTCGCTCAACGACTCACGGTCGAGTTCTCGGCCTGGCGGATCGGCGAGACGAGCAGCTCGTCGACGCGATCCATCGGCCGCTCCTGGAGCTCCGGCCAGGTCGTCGAGTCGAACGCGTGGAGCGCCGCCGTCGCGCGCACCACCCACGCCGTGTAGATGCCGAGCTCACGGCCCTTCGCGACCGCGACCTCGTACGCCTCGAGCGCGCGCTGCATCAACGTGTTGGTCTGGGTCGCGAGCTGCGCGCGGTACAGCTCCAGCTGTTCGGGCGTGAGGTTCGTCGGCACCGGCGCCGCCTCGATCGCCTCCGCCGCGTCGCGGTAGCTGTCGCCGATCCGGGTCAGCGCGGCGACGGCGTACTCCGGATCGCGGTAGTCGAGGATTGCGACGTACGCGCCCGGCGTGGGGCAGCCGTCGGCGGGACAGACGAGCGCGCTCAGGAGGTTCGTCTTGCGCCGGAGGCTCTTCGCGTCGAGGCCCACGCGCTGCGCCGAGAAGCGCTCGAAGGTCTCCTCCGCGCGCGCGAACGCCGCGGCCGCGGTGACGTTGCGAACGGTCGCGTCGGAGCGCGTCGCGTCGGACCACTTCGTCCAGCGCGCGACGAGCCACGCGTTCAACTTCGCGGCGCGCTTTCGCTGGCCGGCGCCTCCGAGCGCTTCGGCCTCGGCGCCCTTCGCGGCGACGACCAGCGTGTCGGGGGCCTTCGGCCAGCGCGACGCGAACCCGCCGAAGCACTTCGCCGCGCGCTTGTCGCGGTAGGTCGCGCAGAGCTTCAGGTACACGCCGGGGGCGTCTTCGAGGTCGGCGTGGCGATCGACGTAGCGCGTGAACGCGCGACGCGCCGCGGCCTTGGCGTCGAGGGCCTCGAAGTAGAGGCCGGCGTTGATCAGCGCGTCGGGCGCGCGTTCGTGCGTCGGGTGGTCGCTCGCGAACTGCGCGAACATGCGCGCGGCCGTCGCGAAGTCGGCGGTGCGCTCATGGAGCTCGGCGTAGAGCAGGTACGTCTGCGCGGCGTGTTCGGAGCGCGGGTAGCGCTCGAGCGCGAGGCTCGCCGCCTCCATCGCGCGGTCGATGCGGCCCACACCAGAGTAGAGGAGCGCGCCGGAGAGCAGCGCCTCGTCGGCGTAGTCGGAGCGCGCGAAGTCGTCGGCGAAGCGGCGGAAGCCGTCGGCGACCTCGATCAGCGCGAGCTCCCGGCTGGCGCCTTCGAGCGTCTTCGCCTCCGACTCCTGGGCCTGGAGCGACTTGTACGCGGCGCCCTCGACCTGACGCGCGAGGGTGGCGTCGCGGCCGAGCGCGGCGAGGAACGCGCGCCCGACGCGCGCGGCCTCGGCCCAGTGGGCCTCGTCGATCAGGCGCGCGGTCACGCGACGCGCGGCCGTCGCGGCGAGCGGGTGCTTCGG
>JAUHYN010001320.1 GCA_030426505.1 bacterium
AGAAGTCGACAACACGAAGCCCGTGTTCGCGAAGCGCTCCGGCGACGCCATCACGCCGAGCGAATGCGGCGCGCGCCGCCCGCCCGGCCCCTTCGGGAACACGAGGAAGTACGAACGACACGCGTCGATCACCACGTGGTTCTTGTCCGCGGGCGATCGCGCGAGCACGCGCTCGAAGAGATCCGTCCGCGACAACCGACCATCCGCGAGCGCCACGAAGCCCTCGCCGTCCTCCACGTCGCCGTGACCGCTGTAGAAGAAGTACAGCTCCGTGGGCCGGCCCTCGGCCTTCGCGCGCGCGATCGCTTCGAAGGCGCGTTCGAACGCCGCGAACACCGCCTCCCGCGTCGGCGCCGAACGGATCGGCGAAGTCGCGAAGAGCTGCGAGGAGTCCTCGTCGAGATCCACGAAGAGCGCGGTGTCGATCCCGGCGCCCGCGAGGAGCCGCTCCGTGAGCACGGCGTCGTCGTCCGCGAAGGCGAGCTCCGAGACGCCCTCGGACACCGGCGTGTTCACGCCGACGATCACCGCGTGGCGCTCGGGCGTCGCCGAGAGCACCAGCGGCAGCACGAGCAGCGCCGCGATCGTCACGGCACTTCGACCTCGATGCGCTGCACGTGCGCGTCGGCGAAGCGCGCGTCGTCGTACTCGATGAGGGCCTCCGCCTCGCGCACCGTCTTCGGCGAACGCATGAACACAGCGTGAATCACGTAGCGGCCCGAGGGAAGATCGTGCGCCACGCGATCCGGCAACGGGACGTCGCCGCTGTCGCCGCGGATTCGGACCGCGGACGGGTTCTCGGACGCGTCCGACCACGCCGGGTAGTACCAATGCACGGCGCCCGCGGCGTCGACGCCGAAGATCATGAGGTGCGAGTACGGCCGCTCGCCGAGGTTCGTGTACGTGAACACCACGCTGTCCTCGCTCGACAGCGCCTCCCCGAGCGGCCGCGGCGTGCTGTCCGCGTGGACCACGAACGCCTTCACGCCCGCCCACTTCCCGGCGGTGTTCGCCGCGACGCCCTTCGCGCGGAAGCCGTCCTCGGTCGCGCCGCGCGGCACGAAGAACAGCGCGAACCCGGCGGCCACCGCGAGCGCTCCGGCGGCCGCGAAGAGCCGCCCCTTTCCGCGCGTCCGCGCGGGCTCGGCCGCGAGCCGCGAGCGCACACCGGCGACGAGATCGACCTCCGCGAACGCGTCGTCCGGTTCGCGGAGCGCCTCGATCAACGCGCGATCCTCGTCGAGTCGATCCGCGAGCTCCGGCGCTTCGGCGAGCTCCGCTTCGAGCGCCTTCGCCTCGGCGACGGAGAGGTCGTCCTCGAGGTAGCGGAAGAGATCGTCGTCGTGACGCGCGCTCACTTCGTCTCTCCTTCGAGCAGGCCGCGGAGCTTCTTCAGTCCGTGGAACAGGCGTGACTTCACCGTGCCCACCGGGATGTCGAGCGCCTCCGCAATCTCGGGCTGCGTGAGATCGCCGGCGTAGCGCAACGTCACCACCGAGCGCAGCGCCGGCGTGAGTTGATCGACGGCGGCCTGCACGTCGCGCTGGCGTTCGCGACGCAACACGGTGTCCTCGGCCTCGGCCGGCACCGAGCGCTCGGGCGGCTCGGTGAGCACCAACCGGCTGCGCCGCGTAGTGCGCGCCGACATCCGGCAACGGTTGATCGTGATCCGGTAGAGCAACACGCGCAGCTTCCCGTCCGGGCGGTAACGCGGCAGGTAGCGATAGAGCTCGACGAAGGCGTCCTGCGCGGCGTCCTCGGCGAGCGCGCTCGACCCGAGGAACTTCTTCGCGATCTGGAGGACACGCCCCTGGTGACGCCGGACCAACGCGTCGAACGCCGGCTCCACCCCGCCCCGCGCGAGCAACATCAGGTCGTCGTCGGACCGATTTGCGTACGGCGCCGCCGGGTCCGCGTCGGGGACCACACTGAGGCGGGGTTTCTCGGCGGGGGGCGCCACGTCACCCTCCATAGTGCCGGGGGCGGCCGGAGCGTTCTACCGAGCGCCCAAAAAGGTACGGACCGATAGTCTGGGGGGTCTCGAGGCCTTGGGGCCGGAACGCGGTGCCCGAGGGCGCGCTGCCCTGGAGCTTGAGCGGCGTCGCCTTGCCGCGCTCGGCCAGCGCCCCCAGGCGCTCAGCGACCTCGCTGGCCTGCAGCGGGCGGTCGTCGGGGTGCTTGGCCAGGAGCTCCTGGATCAGGACCCGCAGCTCGACAGGGGCGTCGCTGGCCAGGGGTTCGAGGTCGGGGGGCTCGACCTCGCAGTGCAGGCGCGAG
>JAUHYN010001321.1 GCA_030426505.1 bacterium
TCCCCGGGATGATTCCGCCCGCGTAGCTCGCGATCCACGACAGCGGGATCCGCGCGTTCGCCTTCACTTCGGCGATGTTCAGCCGCTTCGACGCCTCCGGGAGCGGATCCGGCACGATGGAGGGCTTCTGGGCCTCGGCCACGTTCGCGAGGCTGGTCCCCGCGAGGACCCCCAGACCTATCAACCAAGCACTTCGCATCTCTTCAGTCCGTTCCGGGCGCCGCGACGCTATCACTGATTTTCCCGGTCAGCCAACGCTCTACCCACAGCGCCGCCTGACTCGCACCCCCGCGCCGGAGCCGATCCGCCGCGACCCACAGCGTGATTTGCCCCGCGCGGATCTTGAGCCGACCGACCAACGCGTCGTCGCGATCCACGGCGTCTACCGTCGGCGGCGGATCGTCGGCGAAATAGCGCATGCCCTTTCCGCCGGCGAGCGCGCCCGCGACCGTCTCGTAGTCCGGCTCGCCCTCGACCGCGACACGCACCACCGCCCCCTCCGCCGAAAACGACGGGACCAGAATCCGGGTCGCGTCCGCCGGCACGCCGCACGCCGCCGTGATGGCCGACGCGAGCGCCTCGTCCGCGAGGTCCCACTCCCCTTCGGGGCCGGTGACCGTCGGGATGACATCGAACGCGAGCGTCGCCGCGAAGCACTCCGCGGGGGCGTCCTGCATCGTGAACACCGCGCGGGTCTGCGCCGACAGCTCGTCCATGCCGGCCCGGTCGAAGACGGCCGCGGACTCGTACGTGGCGACGTCCACCCGCGACGGCGAGAACGCCGCGAGGGCCTGGACCACCGCCGCCACCGGCTCCGCAAGCCCCACCGCGATCCGGGCCTGCGGCCCGGACTCGGCGGACAGGGTCGGGAACACCCACGGCGCCTCGGTCGCGTTCCCGAGATCGAGGACCGGCTTGCCCTGCGCCGCGAGCCCGGCCGCGACGCCGGCGGCGATCTTGCCCGCGAACGCCACGACGAAAACGTCGCCCCGCTCGATGAGGGCGGCGTCGATCAGGACCTGGCCCTGGTCGACGTGTTCGGTCGTCGTCGCCGCGACGACGTCTGCGGGCAGGTCGCGATCCTCGAGCGCGGCGAGGAGCGCCCCGCCGATCGCGGTGTGGGCTCCGAGGACGACCACCGTCTTCGTCATGGCGCACGGGTTCATCACGGCGGTGCGCCGGCCGGCAAGACATCGATGTTCGGAGCGCTGAAACGACGAGAGGCCCGGTGGTGTGCCGGGCCTCTCCAAGGGTCGGGGTCAGTTGGAGCGCTTGGCTTCCAACGTCTGGAGCTGGTCCTTCTTGAGCAGCTTCAGCTTCTGGATCTTCTTACGCTCGATCTCTTCGTCGATGGAGAGGTGCAGGCGACTGTTCAGCTCGGAGAGGCGAGCTTTCAGCTCTCGGTGCTCGCGCTTGATTCGCTCGATCTCGCGTTCGAGATCGAGCCCCGGGCTCCGGGTGCTGTCGGTGTCGACCGCTCTCGCTTGTTCCATCATTCGCTAGGTCTCCGATCCGAGCGCAGGACACGCTCGGCGTTTCGTGACGTTTTGGGGTTCTGTGGATGGCTGGACGGTGAACGGCGTGGGCCAGACCATCCCCAAAACTCTAAAAAGGCGCCGAAGACGAGTCAAACGGGCCGGGTCCGCCGTTCGACCGAGTCGACTTCCGATCGCCTCGGATTCAGACGTCCGCGCGTATCCCCAGGTTCTGCTCTGCCGCAGAGACCTGCAGGTACACCGGCGCCACCGTGTCCACGTCGCGGCCCTCCTCGGCGAGGCGCGCGGCGCCGAGCGACGCCAGAATCGCCGCGGAGGGGACGTGTGCCTCCGGCCGCGCGATCGCGAACGTCGGATTCGGACCAAGGTCCAGCGCGGCGCCGTCGCCCGCGCAGAAGATGCCGGGCCCCACGGACCGGACGCGGTCCGCCAACGTGATCGCCTCGATCGCGCTGACCGGGAGCCGCGTGTCTTCGCCTTCGGGCGTGAAGAGCCCGGCGAACACCTCGCCGCGCCGGGCGTCCAGCACCGGGAGGGCGAACGCCGCGTAGGGGTGGTGGTGGAAGACGCCCGCCGCCATGACCTCGAGGGTCGACACCGCGACGACCGGCCGCGGGTACACCGCCGCGAGCCCTTTGAGGAACGCGAGCCCCACGCGGAGCCCGGTGAACGAGCCGGGGCCGATGCTGAGCGCGTAGCCGTCGATGCGATCGAAGCGGTCCGCGACGAGCGCCTTCACGGTGGTCGCGAGGTTCTTCGCGTGGTTGCGCTGCTCGCCGAG
>JAUHYN010000154.1 GCA_030426505.1 bacterium
CGGATCTGCTCGGTCGCAACGGCGGCGGCGGCGGCGGCGGCGGTGAAGGCGGCGAAGGCGGCGAAGGCGGCCAGGGCGGCCGCGGCGGCGGCGCGTCGATCGGGATCTGGCTGAGCGCCGTCGCGGACGCCCAGCTGATCGACAACACGGTCGTCGCCGGCGCGGGCGGCGACGGCGGCGCGGGCGGCGACGGCGGCGCAGGCGGCGCGCAGGGCTTCCCGGGCCTCGGGCGCGGCGGTGCCGGCAACGGCGGCCGCGGCGGGCTCGGCGGCTTCGGCGGGCTCGGCGGCATCGGCGGCACCGGCGGCGGCGGCGGCGGTGGGCCGAGCTATGGCGTCGCGTTCAGCGCGGGCATGGCGCCGATCCTGACGGGCAACGACATCACGAGTGGCCCGGCCGGTGCGGGCGGCACCGGCGGCGCGCGTGGGAACGGCGGCGAAGGTGGCTACAGCTTCGCGGTGCGCGACGGGGACCCGAACGACGCCTTCGTCCCCGCGTTGACGAACAACCAGCTGACCGCCGGCGCGGTGGGCTCGGGCGGGAGCAGCGGCGGCCAGGACGGCGCGACGCCGGGCGCCCCGGGGATCCGGGCGGAGATCAACTGACGCCGAAGTCCGGCGGACGAACCCCGGCGAAAGGGAGATGTCATGTTCGCTCGGGGTTCGTCAGGCCCACCCTGGAGGCGTGCGGGCCGCGACCAAGGGCGCTCCAGCGCCGTGGAGTCGGGAATCGCTCCCGGGCATTCGGCTCGGGGACCTCCCGGGCATCTCGGGCCCGGAGGCGCCGCCGGTCCTCTCGTCGCCGGATGGGTACGCGCGCAGTCGCGACGATGTCACGCCCAAGCCGATGTCCGGTGACGTCGCGAAGGCGACGGTCGCCGGAGTCACGGCGACGCTGAATCGCATCAGCCGTCAGGCCTCGAACGTAGAGCAGCTCGATCGTCCACTCCGCGTGCGGATCCTCTCCGCCATCGACAAGGTCGCCCGCGATCTCGGTGGCTGAAACGCGCCGCGGCGATCACCGACGACCAAGCGCTGTCGGCCGGCCTCGGCGAAGCGGTGTTCGCCGCCGACGCTCGGATGGAGGCCCTCGAGATCCCGCTCGGTGTCGGCGTTGGTCGCTTCGATCGACTCCGTCGTGCGCTGACCGAAGTCGTCGAGGGGAACGCGGCGATGCAGGCGGCGTTCGATTCGGCCCGCGACGCGAGCGTCCTCATCGACGGACCGCGGCGCATCGTGCAGGCGCTATGGACCGACCGAATCGGCGAGGCGCGCGCGCACCTCGAGCACGTCGGGAGCGCCGCGGACAAAGGGCACAAGGCCTTCTATTACTTCCGCGCGCTCTTGTTGGACGCCGAGATCTTCCTCCGCGACGGTAATCCGGAGGGAGCGAAGCGCGGAGTCGATTACCTCAGGTCGTGCCTCTCGAAGAAGTTCGAGACGAAGCCCGAGCGACTCGAGCCCGACCCGCGCGACTCGGTGAGCGCGCCGATCCGGTTCGCGGACTTCGAAGGGATGGTCGAAGCGCTGGAGGCCGAGGGGAAGGCGATCGTGCGTGAAGCTAGTCGAGATCCGCGTCGCCCGAACTCGTGAAGTCGTGCTCGAACGCGCCGAGGTCGAGGCGACCGCGTAGCTCGTACGGGATCCTCTCTTCGCGAATCGCGCGCACGGCGGCGGTCCCGAGTTGGGCGAACGCGAGGTCGACCGGGATGGTCGTGATGGTCTTCTGGCCGGCCGCGATCTTCGGCACGGACGTCTCGCCGCCGCCCACGTCGACACCGGCGACGGCGAGCGCGTAGTCGAGGCTCTGCACCTCGAGCGGGATCGAGCTGGGGTTCTCGACCTCCACGTCGAAGCGCACCTTCGCGCCGGAGAACGACATCTTGTCGAGGTGGACACCCGCGACGCGCGCGCGCGGCAACTTCGGGAGCGGCATCGAGCCCCGCTTCTCCATTGGGACGCGCACGTCGCCCGCGGGCGTGTCGATCCCGAATCCGACCTGCATCGAGTACGGGACCGTCGCTTCGTCGGTGAAGAGCGCGGCGACGCTCTGCCCGAAGTCGGTGAACCGGATCGACACGGGGACCGTCACGGGTGACTCACCGCGCGCCGCGATTCGAATGCCTTGCGGCTGGTCGCCCGAGGCGAGCTCCTTGCCGTCGAGCTCGAATGCGTAGTCGATGCTCGAGAGGTGGACCGGGACAGGGTTCGGGTTCGACACCGTGAAATCGAAGTCGAGCGTCGCGCCCTCGAACGACAGCGAGCGCACGCGCATGTCTCGGTAGGTGAGCGTCGGTTGGGGCACGGCGCGCCCGACCGTCGCGCATGCGGCGCCCATCGCGAGGGTCAGGGCCGAGAGGAGGGCCCACTTCTTGGTCTGCACGCGGCCTCACCGAGCAAGGCCCGTGCGCGCCGCGAACGCAGCGCCCTCGCGCGATGATCGTAGCGAAATGCCCGGGTGCGCGCCGGAACGTGTCATGCCTAGGCCCGTCGAAGCGCGTCCAGATCCCCGCCTCAAGGCGCGGTGACGCGGAAGACATCCTTGCCGTAGCCCACGTGCAGCACAGCCCCCGCCGGAAAGAGCGAAGCGCGGTCGGCGCCGAAGTCGACGGTCTGTCCCACGAGGCTCCGGTACACCAGGCGTGACGCGCGCGCGTAGACGAGGTCGCCGTTCGCGAGGACGCCGCGCGACGTCGTAGCGTCCGCGAAGCCGGTCGCGATCGTCGACTGCCCGGTCGCGTCCACGAGCCAGACCTGTGAGACGCCTTGGATGTCGGGTTCGTCGTGGACGAGCCACGCACCGTAGACCGCGTAGCCGTCACCGCGACGCGGGCCCTGCGGAGTATACGCCGCGGGCCCAGCGAGCGTGGTGGGCGCGCCTTGGATCACGGCGTCGATCGCCCACTGCGCTCCGGTGCGACGGCGGTACACGACGAAGTCCGAAGAGATCACCGGCGAAGCGAACGGCGCGGGCGGCACGAGCATCGCGGAGTGGCTCACGCCGGTCGTGTCGACGACGCGGAGGACTCCGTCGCGATCCTGCCAGACGACCTCTCCGCTCGCGTCCACGTCGAACGCCTCGTTGGGGTACGGGTCGGCGCCGAGGAGGACGTCGGCGCCCGTCGACAACGTTCGCAGTCGCATCGACGTCCCCGAGACGTAGGCCACGTGATCGTCGGCGACACGCAACGCGTTCGCGGACCACGTCGCGACGATCGTTCCGGCGACCTCGTGGTACACGGTCGCGCCAGCCTTCAGCACGGCGCCGTCCGGGTCGACCAGACGACTCTGCGCGCAGTCGGGCGCACCGGTGACCGCGACGCTGCGACCGACGTCGGTCGCGAGATCGACGATCTCGAACGCGGCCCCGCTCGCGTAGAGCGCGCGGGTCGCGCTGACGTCGCAGAGTTCAGCGTCGCGGCGCGTGAGGTACACGAGCGACGGACTCGCTTCGACGAGGACATCGATCGTCCGCGTCGTCTCGATCCCCCAGCGGTCCGCCGCGACGACCTCGATGCCCACCGTCTCACCGTCGAAGGCGCTGAGGTCGAGGGTGCGTTGGAGTTGTTGCACGCCGAGCTCCGTCCACACGCCATCGATCGCGACGCGGCAGCCGTCGGGGTGGTCATCCGTACACGAGACATCGACGTCGATCGTCGGGTGCGCGGTGGCGTGAACGAACGGGGCGGTGACGGTCAGCGTCGGCGCATAGTCGACGATCACCGCCCGCTCCTCGCACGCGACGTTGCCCATGACGTCCTCGACTTCGAAGCGGAGCGCGTGGATCCCTCGCGACGCGGAAGTGAAGTCGAACGACGCAGTCGCGTCGGACGCGATGACGTTCCCGTCGAGGTGCCACTCGATCGAAGTGAGGGAGAAGTCGTTGGCGATGGTGGCCTGGAGCTCGGTGGTGGCCCAGACGACACGGCGAGCGGTCGGGCCGCGGATGGTGACCGAGAGCGCCCCCGCGCCACCGTCGCAGGCGGGGTCACCGGCGCGCCGTGGGCCGTACCGCGCCGAGTGCGTGCCCGTGGACTGCGGCGAACCGATGATGAGCACCTCGTCGCCGGTCCACACGACGTTCGAGTTGTCCGGCGCGAAGTAGGCGCGGTGTGGGTTGACCGGCCGCCACTGGTCCGTCGCGGGATCGTAGTGCGCGCCGCCGCCCACGCCGAGGACGATCATCTCGGTGCCCGTCCACACGGCCTTCGGACCGGCGACGCCGATCGGCGCGCCGACGGTGGAGGTCATCGCCCACGTGTCCGTCGCCGGCTCGAAGCGCGCGCCGACGCTCCCGTCCCAGAGGATCATCTCCGTCCCGGTCCACACGCTCACGCTCGCCCCGATCGGCGAGGGCGGCGCAGGGATCGGGTACCAGGCATCGAGCGCGGGGACGTAGCGGGCGGAGTTCGGGGCGCTGTCGTTCCACACGAGCACTTCCGTCCCCGTCCATGCCCCGGTCTTCAGCCCGGTGATGCGCGGTTGGCCGACTTCGCTGATCGTCGTCCAGAGATCCGTCGCGGGGTCGTAGATCAGTCCGCGGTCGGTGCCGCAGTCGAAGACCGAGAGGCAGGCACCGCCGAACACGAAGAGCCGGTCGTCGATCCACAGCGAGAGGTGTCCCTGGCGTTTGGCGGGGGCGTCCGCAATGGGCGTGATCGTGTTCGGGTCGAAGGTGACGATCCCGCCGTCGTCGAACGAGTCGTAGATCAGCCCGCACTGGCCGCCGCCCCACACGAGGAGCCCGTCGCCGGTCCAGACCGCGGTGTGCCCCGTGCGCGAGGGGCCGACGGGCCCTTGGAACGCGCGCCAGCGATCGAGCCACGGGTTATAGCGAAGGTGCTCGATCGCGCACTGGAACTCGCGCCCGCCCCACACGACGGCTTCGCGACCGGTCCACGTCGTGGAGAAGCCGTAGTCGCGTTGGGCGGTGCCGGCGTTGATCGCCCACGTCCAGTCGGCGCCGACGGGCGGGGGGACGCCGGAGTCGAGCGTCGGACCGGCGTCGCGCGTCGGACCGGCGTCGCGCGCGCTGGCGTCGGGTGTGCCGGAGTCGAGGGCGCCGGCGTCCACCAACCCGCCGTCACGGGGGCCGGAGTCGACGCCACCGCCGTCCGGGCGGCCCGCATCGCGCGAGGGACCCGAGTCGGCCGCGCCCGCGTCCTCGACCGCGCCGTCGCGCGGCCCCGCGTCGAGGAGCGCTCCGCCGTCACGCTCGATCGCAGCGCCGCCCCCGGAGCAAGCGACGAGCATCACGACGGACAGGAGCGCAGGGAGCCTCACGCGTCGAGAGTGCCGGCGAGCGCGGTTCCGTTCAACGCGGCCCCACGGAGCCAAACTCAGAGTGCGACGTACTCGATGATGAGTCGGGCGCTGGTCAGGCACGTGTCGACGGGGGTCCCGTTGTAGATCGTGAAGGTCCACGTCCCCGTCGGGTCCATGAGATTGAAGTCATCGAGTGAGTCGCGCGTCGGGTGCAGCGGCGAGATGAAAGGCACCCAGAACTCGACCGGCTCCGGCGCGGACTGATCGAAGAGCACGGTGAAGGCGCCCGTGAAGTTGGTGTTGTTCCAGTCGGCGATCTCGATGAGATCGACGCGCGTGGTCGCCTTGGTCAGCCGCAGCTCCAAATAGGGCGTCAGCACGCCGAGCGCGTACGGCGGGTGGCACGTCCCGGTGCTCATGTTGAACGAGAAGTCGATCTCCACGTCGACGTCGGTGATGACGATCGGTACGCCACCCCCGACGCTCGGGACGTCGATCGTGAGCGCCGTGGCGGGGCCCGTCATGAAGGAGAACGACGGGGTCGTGCCGGCCGACTCGACCACGACTCGACCCGGATCGGAGATCACGGCGAGGGGCGGCGCCGACACACCGTTGGGCGCCGTCGCGGTGACGTTCGCTTGCCCCTGAGAGACGCCCTGCACGATCCCGTTGCGGCCCGTCGCCGAATCCACGCTCGCGACGCCGGGCGTGTCACTCGCGAACATCGTCGTGAGCGTCACCGCGTGGGTCGAGCCGTCCGTGAACGTGCCGACGACCTCGACCTGGCGCTCTTGTCCGAATCTCAGCCACAGGCTCGTATCGACGAACGCGAGCGAAGCGACGGCGGCGTCGTAGACCGAGACCGGCGCCGAAGTCGTGAGGCCGTGGGCGGAGGCGACGACCATCGTCGCGCCGAGGTCCTCCGCGATGAGTCGACCGGCCGCGTTCCCGGTCTGGCCGACGCGCGCCACCAACGGATCCTGACTCGACCAAGCCGCGAGCGCCGTCGCGTCCTCGACGTGCCCATCGTTGAAGTGCGCGACCACGCGCAACGGTGCGGCGGCACCGGGTGGCAGCGCCGGGACGGGGGCAATCTCGAGCGCCGTCGGGATCACCGCGACCGCGAGCAACGACAGCGAACCGTTCCCGGGCGTCGTCTGCACGCCGTGGATCGGGTGCTGCGCGTGCGCAACGCACGCCCCCGCGCTCATCGCCGTTGCGAGCCCGTCCGCCGCGAACGCGAAGCGCTGCGGCGCACACGTCAAAGTCACGGCACTCGTCACGTCGCGATCGCCGTCCGTGAAGTGCCCCGTCACCGCGAGCTGGATCGACCCCCCGACGAATGCCGTCGTCGCGCTCGCGACGATCGACATCGCGAGGAGCTCCGGCGGCGTCACTTGTACATCGACGCTCGCTTCGAGGCCCGTGGCCGGCTCCGTCGCGGTCACGACCGTGCTGCCCTCCCCGACCGTGAACACGTCGCCCTGCGCGTCGACCGTCGCGACCGAGGGCTGACTCGACGACCACGCGACCTCCGCCGAGAGATCGCGCACGCTCTCGTCCGTGTACACGCCCGTCGCCGTCAACGAGCCTTGCGCCCCGAGCGCGAGGGAGAGCGGCGCGAGGCGGAGGAACAACAAGCGAGCGGGCCCGACCTCGAAGTCGACCGGCGGCGACACGACGCCTTCGTGGCTCGCGTGAATCGCGGCCTCACCCTCCGCCACGAACCGAACGATCCCGCCCGACACCGTAGCCACCGACGCGCGATCCGAAGTCCACGTCACCGCGTCGGTCACGTCGGCGAGCGTCCCGTCACGGAACGACCCGCGGGCGCGGAGCGCGCGCAGCTCCCCCACCGCGCCGGACGCCGTGTTGCCGATGATCTCGATCGCGACCAGCCCGGGCGGGACGACCGTGAGTTCGAGCGTCGCCGTCTGTCCCGCGAAGCGCGCCTCGACTTCGACCGGCCCGACCTCGAGCGCGACCAGGCGGCCCGCCTCGATCCGACCCGCGCTCGCCGGGCGCACCGCCCAACCCGCGCGATCCGCGACGTTCGTCGTGGTCCCGTCCGAGTATGTCGCGATCGCCGAGAGCTCGAGGCGCTGGCCGAGCTCGACCGTCGCCTGCGTACTCGTCAGCGCAAACGTAGTCAGCGACGCCGGGAGCACGACGACGGTGGCGCGCGCGACTTCGCCTTCGAGCGTGGCTTCGACCGTCGCCCTCCCCTCGCTCAGCGCGCGCACCGCGCCCGCGGCGACGGACGCGACCGAGGGGTCGTCGACGCTCCAGGCCACGCGCGCGCCGACGTCTTCCGAGGTCCCGTCCGCGTAGGTCGCACGCGCAGTGAGCGTCGCGTCGGCGCCCGCGCGGAGCTCGAGTCGATCCGGTGTCACGGCGAGGGCGACGATCGGCGCGGCGAGGATCTCGAGCGCCTGCGTGGCCTCGATCCCCTCGTACGTCGCGGTCAGGGTCGTCGCGCCCGGTGCGAGCGCCTCCAGCTCGGACGGCCCCACCTCGCGCAACCGCCGCGTGTCCACGGTCCAAGCGACGCGATCCGTGACGTCGGTCTTCGCCCCGTCGCCCCCGGTCCACTCGGCGCTGCGCTGGAATCGCTCCCCCACGCGCGGCTGCGTCGACGAGACCGCCACCGTCAGCGTCGCCGCGGTCGGCGTCGGCGACTCGGGAGCGCCGCACGCGACGAGGCCGACCAGCACGAGCCCGGGGAGACAGCGCGACACCACAGCACCTCGAAGAGTGCGCGGCGGGGCGCAAGGGTTCAATCCTCGGCGAACTTCGGCCAGAACGGCCGTCGCGCCCCTCCGCGCGGCGTCGTCCTTGGGTATAGTCTCGGCCGGTGATCTCGAAGGAGACCACGATCCCCTGCCGCGCGACGCGCCATGACCTGTGGCGCGTCCTCGCCGACACCGAGCGTTTCAACCGCGAGGCCGACCTCGCTCCGATGAAGCTCGAGCCGGACCCGCAGGGCGCCGCGCGCTTCGTCGTGAAGTCGCAGCTCGGCCCGTTCGCCGCGACCTGGCGCGAGCTCCCTTTCGAGTGGGTGGAGGGGACGCGCTACGGCGTGCGCCGCGAGGTCATCTCCGGGCCGATCGCCTGGGTCGAGATCGAGGTCGAACTCACGGAGCGCGACGGCGCCACCGACGTCCGCTACCGGATGACCATCGAGCCGAACAAGGGCGCGCTGTCCCTCGTCGTCGGGCCGATGCTCGGCGGCGTGCTCCGCCAGATCGAGACCGCGATCCGTCGCATCGACGATCGCCTCGTCTCCGGCGCGCCGCCGGCGATCGTCGACGGCGTCCGCGAAGACGCGCTCGCCGCAGCCCGCGACGCACTCGTCGCCGACGCGCCCGAGCGCGTCGCCGCCCTCGCGGATCGCCTCGTGGAGTGGATCCGCACCACGCCGGATCATGCGGCGCGGCGCCTCCGCCCGTTCGCGCTCGCCGACGCTTGGGGCGCGAACCGCCGCGACGTCCTCGAGCTCTGCCTCGCGGCGAGCGTCGCCGGGCTCCTCGAACTCACTTGGGGCGTGGTGTGCCCGAGCTGTCGGACGAGCGCGGCCGAGCTGCCCACGCTCGCCGAGCTCGGCGACGGCGGACACTGCGACCTCTGCGATCTCTCGTTCGGCGTCGAGCTCGACCGCGCCGTCGAAGCGACCTTCCAGCCCGCGCCCGCGATCCGCGCAGTGCCGGACATCCAGTTCTGCTCGGGCGGGCCGGCCACGATGCCCCACGTAGTGGCGCAGGCGATCCTCGAGGAGCGCGGTGAAGCACACTTCGTCGTGCCCGACTCCGCGGACCGCTACCGCCTCTTCGCGCGCGGCGGCGCGGTGACGAGCATCGACGTGAGCGAAGGCGCACCGGAGCACGTCCACGTCCGACTCGGGCCGGCGTTCGATCGCGCGCTCGTCGAAGCCGCGCCGGGCGCGACCGTCGTCGTCGAGGACGAGACTGGCGAAGCGCGACACGTGAAGCTGGAGCGCCTCGGGTGGGCGAGCCAGGCGGCGACGGCGTACGAGGTGAGTACGCTCGAGACATACCGGCGCCGCTTCTCACATGACGTGTTGAGGCCGGGTGCCGCCATGCGCATCGGCCGCGCGGCGCTGCTGTTCTCGGATCTCTCCGCGTCGACGCAGCTCTATTCACGCGAAGGTGACGCCGCGGCGTTCCGGCTCGTGCAGGAACACTTCGATCTCCTCACCGGCGCGATCAGCGCCCACGACGGCGCGATCGTGAAGACGATTGGTGACGCCGTGATGGCGGCGTTCGTGGACGAGGTCGCCGCGGTGCGCGCGGCGCTCGAGATGTTGCGCGCGTGGCCCGCGTTCGTGGCCGACAACGCGACCGCCGAAGGGGTCGCACTGAAGATCGGCGTCTACGCGGGCCCCTGCTACGCGGTGACCGCGAACGGCGTGCTGGATTACTTCGGTCAGACCGTGAACCTCGCCGCGCGCCTGCAAGGTCAGGCCAACGAGGGCGAGATCGTGGTGACCGAGGCGCTCGCGTCCCGGCTGCGCGACGTGGACCTGGGCGAGGTCGCGTACTCTCAGGCCTACCCGGCGGAGCTCAAGGGCATCGACGAAGCGGTGCAAGCGGTACGCGTGACGACGCGGTGAGTTCCACTCAAACGAACGTGAGCTCGTTCGCCATGCCCTCCACCGAGTACGGGCGCTGCGCGATGAAGTTCCTGAACAGCGCAGGGCTCACGTAGGACCCCTCGCGGATCAACCAGAGCTCGAGCGCCGACGCCATCTCGGACGCGGTCTCGAAGCGCTCCGCGGGATCGAGGGCTGTCGCCTTGCGGACGATCTCGACGAGCGCAGGCGGGACCCCCAGCGCCTTCAACTCGTCCGCGCGCACGCCGACCTGGACGATGCGCTTCAACAGCTGGGTCTGCTGCTTGTGCTGGAAGCAGTAGCGCCCCGCGAGGAGCTCGAACAGCGTCACGCCCACCGAGTAGATGTCGATCTTCGGCGTGCAGATCGTGTCGGTGATGTACTCCGGCGCGAGGTACGCGAACTTGCCCTTCACGAACCCGGGCTCCGTCTGCTCCTGACTTCGTCCGTGCATGCGAACGATGCCGAAGTCACCGAGTTTGATGTGCCCGGAGTTGCTCACGAAGATGTTCGGTGGGTTGACGTCGCGGTGGACGATGCCGAGGTGTTCACCCGTGTGCGTCGTCGCCGTGTGCGCGTGGTGGAGGCCGCGCAACACGCAGACGGCGACGTGGCACGCCATGTTGAACGGGAAGCGGCGCCCCTGCGCGATGAGCGCTTGCATCACGCGCAGCAAGTCGGTGCCGGGCACGTACTCCACCGCGATGTACGCGCCCTGCTCGTCCTCGCCAGTGTCGTAGATGGCGACGAGGTTCGGGTGGTTGAACGCGGACATCGCCCGCGCCTCGTCGATCAGGACTTCGCGGAACGACTTGTAGCCGAGGTAGCTCACGCTCACGAACTTCACGACGGCGGGACGGGTCACGCCGTGCGGTGAGACGCGGTACGCCAACAGCACGCGAACCCCCGCGCTGCTCCTGAATGCGAAGAGCGTGTGGTAGGGCCCGACGCGCTTCGGGTCGTCGTCGGTGAGGTGGAGGGCGCGGCTGTCGCGGATCTTCGCCGCGAGGACGTCGTGCGGGGCCTCCGCCATCGACGGCGGCGGCGTCATGCCGACGACCGAGACCTCCTCGAACTCGATGTCGACGGACTCGATCTCTTGGTGGTCCGCTTCCTTCGTCACGACGGCAACCCCGGGAGTCTGCTTCAAGACGGGGCGCACCGAAAGCGCGCCCCGTCGCAGCGAGGCCAACCGGTCCGGTTCGGGGGTGGCGCCCGCTGCGCGGGAGCCCGACGAAGGATCAGGTCTCGGAGTCGGGGTCGGTGTCCGCAGTCGGCTGCGGTCCGGGCTTGATGTGCGCGATGTCCGGGTCCTCGCCCGGCGTCGTCTCCGCGTTGGCCTTCTCGGCGCGCCGCTGCCGGCGTCGCTCTTCTTTGTCCGCCTTCTTCTCGGCACGTAG
>JAUHYN010001322.1 GCA_030426505.1 bacterium
GCGTCGAGTGGCCGCGCAGGATCCGTACGCCGTCCACGTCGAAGACGCGCACGTGGGCGTGGGTGGTCTCGGCGCGCAGCACGCCGTCCACGTTCATCTGCGCGCGGCACACGCTCCAGGGACGGACGCCGAGGATCGATGGCAGCGCGCTGCTCCGGGTGGTGCGGTCGAATACTTCGAGAATTCGGTGTTGATCGTGTGCCATGACGGTGACGAGGGGCCCAGGTGCAACGCGCGGGCCGACGGCGAACTCGCTGTTCGCCGAGCCTGCGAGCGTCGGCGCGTCGTTGGCAGATGCAACGCAGCTCGTGCAAATCCCATGTAGCCAAGGGCTTATCTCGATTGTTCGACGTGCGGCGCGTCACTAGGATGACGACTGCGATGCCGCTATCGGCTGTCCCCCGGAGCGACGCGACGACGCGCGACGTCCTCGAGCGAATCGAGGCGGGCCCCTCGGCGTGTGAATACCAGCCCATCGTGCGGGCTGCCGACGAGTCCATCTGGGGATACGAGGCGCTCGCGCGCTTCTCGGTCGCGGGTGAGTCGTACGCACCGGACGAGGTCTTCCACGCGCTGCACGACCAACGCGCGCGCTTCCTCGCGCTGGAGACGCGGGCGAAGCGCTTCCAGATCGAGCACCGCCCGAAGGGGCACCCGCTGTTCGTGAACCTCGACCCGGACGTCTGCGAAGGCGCGGCGCTCGATCACTGGGTCACCGAGCTCGGCGGCGCGGACGATCTCGTCGTCGAGATCATCGAGAACACGTCCGTCACCAACCTCGACAACGTCCGCCGCTTCACGCAGCGCCTCGACGGCTCGGGCGTGAACGTCGCGCTCGACGACATCGGCGGCTCGAAGAACCTCTTCTCCTTCGACCTGCTCGACGACATCCGCTACCTCAAGCTCGACCGCCGCTGGTTCGAGCGCCTCGACCGCGACAACGCGTACCGAAGCCTGCTCACGGGGCTCATCGAGTTCGCGCGGGCGCGCGGCGTCGGGACGGTTCTCGAGGGCGTGGAGAGCCGCCGCCACCTCTCCGTCGCGCGCGGCCTGAAGGTCGACTTCGTCCAGGGCTTCCTGTTCGCCGACGCCTTCGTCTACGCGGGCTCGCTCAGATAGACAGCAACACGCCGCGCGCGCCGCGCCCGGTGATCCGCTCGATCGCGAAGAGGTACCAGGCCATCTGGCGCTGGTACGCGTCCGTCCGCTCGAACGGGTCGCGGTCGGTCTTGTAGTCGACGACGACCCAGTCGTCGCCCTCCTCGAAGATCAGATCGAGCACGCCGTCGAGCACTTCGCCCGCGTCCGTCTCGAACACGACCGGGAACTCGCGGTGGACCGTCGCCGCGCCGCGCGCGCGCTCGAGGACCTCGTGCGCCAACGCCCGCTCGACCGCGACGGTCGCGGCGTCGACCTCGTCGCCGTCGGCGCCCAACACGCGCGCGTGCATCTTCGCGAAGGCGCGGATCTGTTCCTCGTCGGCGTCGAACGCGACGTCGCGGAGGATCTGGTGGACCAGCGTGCCGAAGCGCTTGCCGGCCGGGCGCCCCGGGTCCTTGGCGAGGACGATCTCGTCGAGGATCGGGTCGTAGCCGGACGGCGCGAGGAGGGCCTCCGTCGCGCGCATCGTCTCGACCGTCGCGATCTCGCCGGCCTCGATCGCGCGGCGCCGCTGCTCCTTCCAGTCCGCGTGGCGCTCGAGGCTCTGCGCGGCGTGCGGCCCCGGCGCGAGGAACTGCTCGTGACGCAGGCCGAACGTCGCGGGCGGGTCGAGCTCGAGCGTGGCCGGGTCCCACCACAACACGCCCGGGCCCCCCGCGCGGCCGACGTGCCAGCCGGGGCGGACGTTCGGGCGCGTCCGCGCGCCGGGCTCGGTGGGGGAGCTCAGCACGGAGCGGTCCCCGATCGCGGGCACGCCCTCGAATGGCTCGGACTTCCGGTAGTTCTGGATCGCGGGGTAGACGACCCCGTCGAGCGGCGAGGTCCAGCCCTTGCCGCGGTAGAGCATGTGCTCGGCGCCTTCGCCGATCGTCGGGACGACCAACAGATCGCGCGCGCGCGTCGCCGCGACGTAGGCGAGGCGAACGCCCTCGGCCTCGTCGAACTTCGCCTCGCGATCGGCGTGGTCGAGGAGCTCCCACGGCGCGCAGCCCATCAACGTCATCGCGCACAGGCGCTGCTCGGGATCGATGTGGCGATTGGCGGTCGCGAACGACAGCGACGCCGGGCCGTCGGCGAGGATCACGACGGGGAACTCGAGGCCCTTCGCGGAG
>JAUHYN010000155.1 GCA_030426505.1 bacterium
CCGATCACCGCGGCCGGCGTGCTCGGCGCGGTGGCCGGCGCCTCGCTCTCGGTCGCCGCGCTGCAGTTCACCGAGGTCCACAACCTCCTGGTCGTCGGCTCGGTGGTGCTCGTCGCGACGGCGATGTTGTTGACCACGGTCCCGGTCGACGAGGTGAAGGAACCGGTCTAGTCAGCGCCATCGTCGGGACGCACGCCCTCGCTCATCACGCTGTTCCGTGAGCAGCCGTACTTGTTGCGCCTCTCCGGCCTCATCGCGCTGTCGACCGCGACGCTGTTGGTGACCGACTACCTCTTCAAGTCCGCCGCGCGCGCCGCGCACAGCCCGGACGAGCTCGGCACGTTCTTCGCCGGCTACTACGCGATCCTCAACGTCGCGGCGCTCGGCGTGCAGCTGTTCGTCGGCGGCTCGGTGGTGCGACGCGCGGGCGTCATCGCGGCGTTCTCGGTGCTTCCGATGCTCCTCCTCGCGGGCAGCATCGGGACGATCCTCGCGGGCGGCGCGATGCTCGCGGTCCTCCTCACCAAGGGCGCCGAGGGGAGCCTCAAGCACTCGCTCCACCGCATCTCGAGCGAGCTCTTGTGGATGCCGCTCCCCGACCACGTCCGCACGGAGAGCAAGGTCATCGTCGACACCGTCTTCGTGCGTGGCGCGCAAGCGCTCACCGCGGGCGGCCTGCTCGCGTTGGCGATGCTCGAGCTCGACGGCCCGGTGGTGCTCGGCGCGATCCTCACCGCGATGTGCTTCGCGTGGCTGATGATGTCGATGCGGCTGCGGTACTGGTACCTCGGACTGTTCCGCCGCGCGCTCCACCGCTCCACACCCGAGTCGCGCACCGAGCGCCTCGAGCTCGACATCCGGTCCGTCGAGGTCGTGGTCGAAGCGCTGTCGAGCCGCGAACCGGAGCGCGCGATCTCCGCGATCGAGATCCTCGTCTCCAACCGCAGGACCCGCCTCATCCCGGCGTTGATCCTCTACCACGAGTCGCCCGACGTCCTCGTTCGCGCGCTCCCCGCGGTCTCCACCTCGGAGCGTCAGGACTGGATCCCGCTCGCCGAGCGCCTCCTCGAACACGAGAACGAAGCCGTGCGCATCGCCGCGCTCCGCGAGCTCGCGGGGGCCGGGATCGCGTCCGCGATCGAAGGCCGCCTCCTCGACGTTCGCCCGCGCGTGCGCGCGCACGCCGCGTTCTGGCTCGCACACCTCGACGACCGCCCGCCCGAAGTGGAAGACGGCGTGACGCAGATCCTCGCGATGGAGGACGACGACGCCGGCCTCGACGCGAAGACCGGCCTCCTCGAAGCGATTCAATCCGCCGGCGACCGTCGCTGGTCGGACGTGCTGATGAAGATGAGCGAGTCGGCGCAGCCCGCGCTCGTCGAGCCGCTCGTGCTCGCGATCTCGCGCGTGCAGGACCGCCGCTTCATCCCGCTCCTGATCGATCGACTGCGCTACCGGACGAGCCGCTCCGAGGTCCGCGACGCGATCGTGTCGATGGGCGACGAAGCCCTCGACGCCCTCGTCGAGCGCCTCCGCGACGAGGCCACGGACATCCGCATCCTGCGCCACATCCCGCGGACGATCTCCCGGTTCGCGAACCAGCGCGCCGCCGACATCCTCACCGGGCTCCTCGTCGACGAGACACCGGGGCGCATCCGCTACAAGGTGCTGCGCGGCCTCGGTCGACTCGTCGCCGAACACCCGGTCCGCGTGGATCGGCACCACATCGAGCGGCGCATCGAGTCGAACCTCGTCGAGTACCTGCGGCTGTCGGCGCTCGTCCAACCGCTCCGCGCGGCGCTCCCGGACGACGCCGAGCACGCGCGCGCGGGGCGCGAGATGTTGGTGGAGCTCCTCGACGACAAGGCCGAGCAGGCATTGGAGCGCTCCTTCAGGCTCCTCCAGATCGCGCACCGCACCGAGGACATCCACAGCGTGTCGTTCGCGGTGAAGTCCACGGACAAGCGCATCCGCGCGCAGGCGCTGGAGTACCTCGACGCCCTCACGCTCGACGCGCAGGTCCCCTCGATCCGCGACCTGCTCCGCATCGTGGTGGACGACCTCTCGACCGAGGAGCGAATCCTGCGCGCCGTCGTGTTCGTTCCGGACCCGCCGAAGTCCGCCGAAGTGGCGCTGTCCGTCCTGCTCCGCGAACGCGACACGGCGCTCGCGAACCTCGCCGGCTACCACGCGCTGCAGCTCGGGCTGTCCTCGCTGCGCGAGTCGGTGATCACGGCGACGAAGGAGCGCCCGGTGCTCGCCTCGCTCCGCACGTTGATCGATCTGACGGCCGACCTCCCGGGGACGCCGAGCCATGCTTGAAGTCGCGCACCGGATCGAGCTCGAGCTCCTCGTCCGCACGTTCCTCGGCGTGGATCCGCCGGACCGGATGATGCGTCAGCTCGCGGCGGTCGTCCGTGACTTCGACGCGCCCCCCGGGACCGTGCTCTACGAACAGGGGACGCCGCCGGGTGAGTTGTTCCTCGTCGCGAACGGCGTCGTCGCGCTGATCGGAGACGACGGATCCCGGTGGGAGTTCGAGGGCCAGTCGTTGCTCGGCGTGGTCGACGCGACGCTCGACCGGCCGATGACTCGGCGCGCGGTGGTCGAGTCGCACGCGTACGGCGCGAGGCTGTCGCTGTCGGACTACATCGACGTCCTCGAGGACAACTTCGACTTCGCGAAGCGCGCGATGGAGCGCGCGTTCCGAATGGTCCACGAGACCGCTTCGGAGCTCCCGCCCGATCTCGTGTTCCGACCGCCGTCGGTGGACGCCGTCCTCGACGGGCGCGGCGCGGATCCGAGGCCGCTCGAGATGGTGGAGCGGTTGATGGTGCTCTACCGCTCGAACGTCCTCGCGACGGCGCCCCTGCAACCGCTCGCGAGCCTCGCGGCGCTCGCGGAGGAGGAGCGGTGGGACGAAGGCGAAGTGATCGAGCGGCCCGGTACGCCGCTGCACTCGCTCCGCTTCATCGCGTCGGGCGCGGTTCGCGCGGAGCGGACGTCGCCGCCGGTGGTGGGCGCGTTCGGACCGAGCGACGTCCTCAGCGGGTCTTCGGCGATCGGTCTGGAGACGACGCAGTACACGATGACGGCGACCGCGCCGACGCGGACGCTGCGCGTGCTGAAGGAGGACCTCTTCGACGTGATGGAGGATCACTTCGGCTTGGCCGGCACGCTCTTCAAGTGCAACGCGGTGGAGAACGAGCGCATCCGGACCCTGCGCGCGACGCACGACAGCTCCGATTGAGTCGCCCTCGCCCTCCGGGGCATCATGAATGGCGATGGATCTCGATCGCATGCTCCACAAGTGTCGGCGCGACCAGTGGACGATCGCGGACATCGATCTATCGAAGCCGGCGCGCGCGATGTCGCGCGAGGACGAGATCGCGATCGTCCAGTACTTCACCGACATGGCCGGCATCGAGATGCTGGCGAGCGCGCTGTTCGTGGAGCAGAAGCGCCGAGCGACCGACCCGCGCCTGATCGAGATCTTCGAGAGCTTCGTGCGGGACGAGGTGCGTCACGCGCAGGTCGCGAAGGCGCTCGCGCGGCACTACGACGTCCACGCGTACCAGGCGTACGAACCGAACCCGCACATGCAGAAGTTCGCGCCGGCGTTCGTGGACGCGATTCGCCACCTCACGCCGGAGATCGCGAACGTGTACATCACGACCGGTGAGATCCTGCTGGACGTCGCGTTGCTGCGCTCGCTCGACGACTTCGTCGCCGACCACGCATGCGGCTCCGCGATGAAGCTGATCAACCGCGACGAGTCGCGGCACATCGCGGTCGACTTCCACATGGTCGAGCACTACAGCTCGCCGGAGTACGTCGCCGCGCAGAAGGACGCGCCGCGCCGGTCCCTGCGCGAGGCGGCGCGCGCGTACGGGTCGCTGTTCAAGATGCTGCGCCACGCGCGCCCGTTCCTGCAGGCGGTGTTCTTCGAGCCGATGGACCTCGTGGACCCGACCCACCAGCGCCTCCTCGAAGCGTTCAAACGCGTGCAGCTGATCTCCACGAAGCCGAACGTCGCGCGCCGCCCGTTCGTGCGGTTCATGCTCACGATGCAGCCGATGTTCCGGCACCCGATCCTCGGCGCGCTGTTCGGGCGCTGGCTGATCGCGATCATCGGGACGGACCCGCGCGTCCTCGTGAAGCTCTACGACGACGAGGACGAGGCGCGCGCGCAGCGGATGTCATTCGACGAGCTCGCCGAGGAGACGCTCGGCCTGAAGTACGCGTGACCCTTCACCGCTTCTTCTTGCGGAAGAAGCCCGTGATCCCGGACGGCTCCTCGGGCGGCGTGGGCTCGGCCGGCTTCTTCGTCGCGATCTCGTCGATCTGATCCTCGATCGCGTCGAGCGCCTTCTCCCAGGCGGGGCGGGCGACCACCGGCGCCACCGCGTCGGTCTTGCGCGTTCGGCGGGGCGCTACGCGCGTGACCGGCACGACCGACGGCGTGTCCCCGGGGCGGGAGAAAGCGAGCCGCGCCTCGCGCACCGCGTCCGCCATCTCCGCGGCGTCCGCGTAGCGGGAGTCGATCGATGGGTTCAACGCGCGCGCGACGACCGCTCCCAGGACCGGCGGGAGATCCGGGCGCAGCGTCGACAACGACGGCGGCCCGACCTGCAACATCTCCGTGACCAGCGCCGTGTAGTTCTTCGACTGGAACGGCAGCCGCCCGGTCAGCCCGAGGAACAACACCACGCCCATCGACCACAGGTCGGCGCGCCCGTCGATGTCCTCGCCGTACATCTGCTCCGGGCTCATGTAGTACGGCGTCCCGACGACCGTGCCCGCCTGCGTGAGGCGGCGGCTGTCGCGCTTCGGCTCCGCCACGCGCGCGACGCCGAAGTCGAGGAGCTTCGCGTGCTGTCCGCCGTCACGCTCGCGGACGATGAAGATGTTCGCGGGCTTCACGTCGCGGTGGACGATCGCGCGACCGTGCGCGGCCTCGAGCCCCGCGAGGATGTCGAGCGTGACGTCGAGGAGCCGCCGCGGCGTGATGCGACTGTCCTCGATGAGGTGAGCGAGGTCTTCGCCGTCGAGGAACTCGAAGACGACGTAGAGCGTGCGGTCGGCGTCGATGCCCGCGTCCAAGACGTTCGCGATGCAGCGGTGTTGGAGCGCGCCCGCCGCCTTCGCCTCACGGAGGAAGCGCTCCTGTACGGCGGTCACCTTGGCGAAGTGCGGGTGCAACAGCTTGAGCGCCACGCGGCGATCCGTGAACGCGTGGTGGGCCTCGTACACCGCGCCCATCCCGCCTTCGCCGAGGAGGCGGAGGAGCTCGTACTTGCCGGCGATCGTCTCACCGATCCGCGCCTGGGCGCTCGGGTGCTCGCCGGTGTCGCGCATCGCTCGCCGACGATCCTAACCCAGGTCGTCGATCATCTGCTCCGTGATCGCCGCGAGGTCCTCCGGGACGGGCGGGACGGCGTACGGGCACTTCGGATCGTGGGCGTACTCGCCGAGGTCGATCCGCTTGCCCGCCTCCAACCGGCCGCGCTTCGTCGCGACGATCCGCACGACCGGGTGGAGCGCGAGCTCCGGGTGCGGCTCGAGCACCGACCCGAACTCGCCCGTGCTCAACCACACCCCATCGCCGACCTGACACGCGCCCGCGAAGCGCGCGAACCGCTCGAGCAGATACGGGTTGAAGCGCGAACCGATGCGCCCGACGAGGTACCCGATCACGGCCTTCATCCCCTCGGGGTTGTCGAACGGCCACAGCGTGCGGAGACCGTCGAACGTGTCGGCGATGCGGGTGAGCTCGATCGCGAGGAGCCCGGGTTCGTCCCGCGACGGGATCCGGTGGTGGCCCTCCGCGACGATCGCAGGGAGTGGGTCGTCGCCCGACGTGTCGAACAAGAGCCGGGCGCCTTCGACGGTGTGTCGATCCAGCAGCGCGCGGTCCTTGTCGCTCAGCGCGTGGTCGCGCGCGAGGATGCCCTCCGGGACCTTCGTCTTGCCGATGTCGTGCAGGAGCGCCGCGGTGAGCATGCGCTCGACCTGCTCGTCGGGGAGGCCGAGCGCCCCCGCCTGCGCGCCGACGAGTGTCGCGACATTGACGGAGTGGACGAGCGCGAAGTCGTCGCGGTCGCGGAGCGCGAGGAGCGTGGCGATCGGGGCGTCCGCGTCGAGGATGACCTCCTTGAGCGCGCGCGCCAGCTCGCCGACGGCGCCCATGTGGACTTCACCCCGCTCGTTCGCGCGCCGGAACTCGCGATCGAGGACGCGCTTGCCGCGCCAGTACACGTCGCGGAAAGACTCCACACCGGAGCCGCGCATCAACGCGAGGTGTTTGATGCGGACGTTCTCGACGCCGCGCTCCCGCAGCCAGGTGTCCGCCTTCATCGCGGCGACGTCGGCCGCGTCCGCGCCGAGGTACGCGAACAACGCGTCGAGCTCCGACTCGCGGACGCCGCGCTTGATCGAGACGATCTCCACGTCGCGCTGTTGGAGCTGCGCCACCAGTCGCAGCACCGAGGTCGGAGGGTCGCCGATCGGCACGCCCATCACCGCGAGGCCGTCACCGAGGAGCGCGACGGTCAGCTCGTCCTGCGGGATGCGCATGAAGAGCGCCTCGATCGCCTCGTGCAGGCTGGCGAGGGTCCGCTCCCAGGCCGGACCCTTCATGCCGTAGAGGCGGCGGCTGTGGTTCGTGCCCGCGAGCCGGACCGCGAACTCGCTGGCCTCGTGCGCGCGGATCATCGCGAGCCCCGCCCCGCGAGGACGCGCTCGCAGATCTCGCGGACGCCGCGCTTCTTGTGCGCGGCGAGCTCTTCGAGCGCCTTCATCGCCCGCGGCGTCCCATTGGTGAGGAGCGCCTGCGCGGCGCCGAGGCGGAGCTCTTCGTGGTCCTTCGACTCGATCAGTTGCGTCTCGACCACGAGATCCGCGAGTGGCTTCACGGCCAGCGGAGACCTCGTGAGCCCGAGCGAACCGATCGCGGCCAGGCGGAGCTTCTGGAGGAAGCGCCGCTCCTCGGGCCCTTCGAGGTTGAAGAGCTGAATCGCGTACCTGTCGCCCTTCCACCCGGCCGCGTGGGCGAGGAGCGCCATGGCCTCGCGCTCCTTGCAGTCGACGAGCGTCTTCACGGCGACTTCCTTGGCGCGGACCGCGCCGTTCTTCATGACGATGCGCGCGAGCTTCACCGCGGTCGTCCCGTGCGAACGCATCGCGGCGCGCAAGATGTGTTGCATCCGGAGCGGATCTACGTTGGCGATGCGCTCGGACCCGAGGCGATAGAGCGTGGCGGCGTCGAAGCGCCCGAGCCGATCGACGAGCGCCTCCTGCGTGCGGCGGTCGACGGCGCCCTCCAACGCCGAGAGCAGCAGCTCACCCATCATGCGGCTCTGTCCGGTGTTGCGTTCGAGGAGCAGCGTGGACCATCGCCGCCCGCGCTCGGACGAGAGTGTGGCGCGGACCTGCTCCTCCAACACATCGGCGCGCTCGCCGTCGGCGCGGTTCATCATCGCCTGCAGTAGGTACAGGCAGTCCTCCTGCGCGCCCTGGGCATCGAGGTTCGACAGCATCTTGGCGCAGCGCTGCACGAGCATCGGGCTCGAGGCGCCGGGCTCCGAGAGGACGGCGACCAGGACACGCGTCGCGAACGTCTCCTCCACCGCGGCGGCGCGCGTGTGCAAGATCTCTTGCCCGTCGACCTTCGAGAGTTGATCGCGCATCCGCGCGACGGCGTACTTCGAGAGCTCTTCCTTCGACTCCGCGACGTTCATCTGGAGCATCCCGAGCGCCTTGTCGTCGAACGCGCGCGACTGCATCTCCTGCCAGAGCACACCGTCGATGCGCTTGCCCTTCCGCTCCAGCGATCCGTCGATCGACTCCAACAAGCGACGCCGCTCGGACTCCACCGGGCGCAACCGCCGCAGGACGTTGCCGATCGCTCGAACCGCCTCCGAGTCCTCGCCGTCCTTGAGCAGCGCAGACGCCATCGTCGAGACGAGCATCCTGTCGTCGAGCCGCCCCGCGAGCTCCGCCACTGCGGCTTCTTGCTCGGGCGCGCCGGGCTCCTCCCCGCCCGCGAGCCGACGCAGCAACGCGAAGCGCGCGTCGGGCGACAACCGCACGAGCGCACCCGCCAGCAGGTCCGCGCTCTGGCCGATCTCCTCCGCGTTCGTCCCGCGTTGGAGCGCGGCCTGGTTCCGCAAGTAGGCTTGCGCAGCGTAGTCGGCGAGGTCGTCGCCGGTGATCAGACCGAACGCGCCGCCGGCCCCGTCGCCGCCCACGACCGTCCCCGCCTCACCGCTGTCGAGGAGGTCGTCGAGGAACGCGCCGAGCGACTCCACCGTGCCGAGGTGCTCGAGGCTCACCGCGAGTTGATCGCCGACCGCCCCGCCCTCGCGTTCGAAGCGCAAGATCTCTTGCAGCGCCGCGAGCGCGACAGGATCGTTGCCGACCAGCGGCGCGAGGTCGGCGGTGTCCGCGGCAAAGAGGGACGCGAAATCGACCTCAACCGCGCGGATCCCGACCACCTCGGACTCGTTCAACAGCGCGGCGACACCGCCTGCGTGGCGAATGCGATCCTCGCTCTCCGCGAGCGCTCGCATCAACGTCGCGAGGCTCGGCTCGTCGACGTGTTCGTCGATCCGGATCGCGACGACGGAGCGCTCGAACATGCGCTCTGCGAGCGAGCGCGAGGGCGGATCACTCAGCGAGAGCCCCTCTCGATCCACCACGAGGTGCCGGCCCCCGCACCCGAGCGTAACTGAGTCCTCCAGCTCGAACGCGCGCATCAGCGCCTGGTGCGCCTCGCGGCGCGTCGACTCGAACACCGGGTGGGTGGCGTCGTAGTAGCCCATCGCGCGGATCGCGCGGGCGAAGGCGCGCACCACTTCGAGGAGCAGCGCGGCCTGCGGGGTCATGAGGTCGTCTAGGTCCACGATCCAATCGCCTCGATAACGTGCGTGAAGCGAGCGCTGTTGCGCCCGATCAACTCGAAGTACGGGTGCCCGGCGAGCGCACGCAGCACCAACCGGAGCTCACCCGCGGGGGTCCTCAACACCACGAAGCGCTCCCCGACCGCGCCGCGGCGATTCAACTGTCGCGCCGACAGCTCGACGGACACGCGCTCCAACATCCCGCGGCGGCTGCGCGCGTACGCGTCGAGCGCGGCGGCCGACACGACGACGCCGCCGTTGTGGACCAGCCCGGTCTCGTCGACCTCGACGCAGAAGCCGTGCTCGAGCACCGGCGGCGCGAACGGGCGACGCGCCGTCCCTCCGCTCGCTTCGAGGAGCGCGGGCGCGAACCAGACGTCCGCCGCGTCCGTCTCTTCCGCGACCCCCGCCGCGCCCCACGCCACGAACGCGTTCACGATCGGGAGCGGCGGATCCAAGGCGTCGGCCTCCGCCTGCAACATCGAGAAGCGATCCTCGAGCACCAGTCGGCCGTCGACGGTCTCTTCGTCCGAGAACGACCGCTCCGCGTCCTGCGCGAGCTGCGCGAGGCGGTTCGTGATGGCGTCTTGCTCTTCCTCGATCTCGGCGAGCCGCGCGGAGCGCCCGCCGAGGGCGTCGTGCGTGGCGCGCCCGAAGGTCTCCTCGATGCGCGCGAGCACCGCTTCGTCCAACGCCTCCGCGAGCGCGAGGATCCCGACCACGTCGCCCGCGAACGCGAGGTGCCTCTGGTCGCACGCGACGAGGCGGAGGTCGCGCCCCGCGTCACCGATGCGACGCTCCAACTCGAACGCCGGTGCGTGGACGTGTCGACGCACGACCTCCATCATCGAGCGCGAGCCGGACCGCGCCACGCGCGCGACGAGGTCCGTCGTGTCGACGAACAGCACCGCCTCCGTCGTCGATGACGGGAGGACGAACAGCGGCCGGTCGTCGACGGCGACCCGGTAGTGCGCGCCGCGCTCGAAGGCGTCGGCGTCGTCCTCTACCTCCAACAGCGGCGCGCGGATCGTCGCGCCGAGGTTCGCCGTGTGACGGTCGAGCATCAGCGCGACCGCGCCGCGCGCCGCGAGGGTGGCGCGCTCGGCGACGTCGCCGTGGACCCCGAGCGGGCGCGACTCGCCCCGCTGGACCGCGGGGACGCCTTCGAGGAGCTTCAACGCCGCGTCCCGCGCGCGGGGCTCCGCGATCGGCGCGCTCGCCAACCACTTCACGAAGCGCTTGCGGCGCGGCTCGTTGAAGACGACCTGCGTGAGGCTCCTCTCGCTCTCGATCGCCTCTTCGAGCGGCCCGAGGTCGGCGCCGAGGCTCTTGAAGTACGCGAGGAGGAGCGCGTCGTGGACGAGCTCGAGGAGCGCCGACTCCAGGAGAGCGCCGCGCGACTTGTCGTCGACCGCCAGCCGCCGCGCGAGTGTGGAGACCACGCGCTCCAGGTCGATGATCTCGAGCGGCGCCACCAACACCCGCCGCGCGAGCCGCGTCGCGACCGGGTGCGTCCGGTACGCGGACAACGGTCGACGCTCGAACGCCGTCTCTTCCGCGCCGAGCATCAATGCGCTGGTCGTCACGCTGGTCTGCAGCGCGAGGCGCATCGGCAGCTCGTCCTTCACGCGGTCGGTGTTGACGAGCGCCTCCATCGCGAGCTCCAGCGCCGCCGCGGTCCACGCGCGATCCGCGTCGGAGGCGCCACGCGCGTCGAGCATCGTCTTCAGGCGCGCGACGAGGAGTTGATGCACGAGGTACGCGGTCTCGAGCCCGCCCTCGCCGCGGCCCACCTCCCTCAGCCCCTTCGTCTGCACGTCGGCGACGACCGCGAGCCAGTCCTCGGCCGCCCCGCCCAACCACTGCGCGACCGCGCGCGGCGCGATGTCCGCGTCGAGCTGCGCGAGGCGAATGGCCCGCCGCAGTCGATCGTCCGGAACGCGGCGCGGACGCGCCTCACTCCGCGCGCCGGGGAGGAGCCGCTCGAGACGCTCGGTCAGGGACGCGTCGAACGCGAACGGGACGACGGTGCGCGCGCCGCGATCACCGGCCGCGAGCCGGAGTCGTTCGGGCGGCAACGCGAGGAGTCGCGCGTACGAGAAGTGTCCCTGACGGCAGACTGCGAAGCAGCGCGCGTACAGCTCGAGTCGCCATCTGAGCTCGCCGGGTACGGACGTCTGCATCGAGGCGGCGCGGAGGATACCAACTTCGAGCGCGCCGCGCGCCCTCTGTCACAAAGCGAGGACGAGGCGACCGCGACGCGGTAGCATCCGAGGCGACATGGCGAACCCCTTCGGCATCATCGACCCGACGCGCTTCGGACAGCTCGAGCCGGTCGCGGACGGACTCGCGATGGTCCACGGGTTCGCGA
>JAUHYN010000156.1 GCA_030426505.1 bacterium
CTCGAGCTCGCTCGGCGGGAGGTCGGTCGCGATCATGTGGAAGCCGTAGTCGATGCCGGCCTTGCCCTCGGCTTTGCCGTGCCACTCGTCGAGCGCCGCCTTCAGCGTGCCGCCCTTCTTCTGGATCGCGAAGTCGACGATCGAGGTGGTCCCGCCGCAGGCCGCGGCGATGGTGCCGCTCTCGAAGTCGTCGACCGAGGACGTCCCGCCGAACGGCATGTCGAGGTGCGTGTGCGCGTCGATCCCGCCGGGGAACACGTAGCAGCCGCTCGCGTCGATGGTCTCGGCGTCCGCCGGCCCGGTGCCGGGCTGGACGATGCCGGTGATCTTGTCGTCGTCGATGATGACGTCGGCCGCGTACTCGTCCGACGCGGTGAGCACGGTTCCGCCTACGATTTTCTTGGTCACTCGTTCCCTCTCCTCAAAGCTTGCCCAGCGACTGGAGCACCCGATCGATCTCGTCGAGCGCGAGGTCCGCGGCCGTCGACGACGGCGTCCCCGCGGGCGGCGGCGAGACCGGCGCGCCCGGGACGATCGTCGGCAGGTGGCTCTCTCCGGCGTGGAGCCGGAAGTCGTGGTCGGTGATCGGCTCGTCGGTCGGCAGCCCGAGGTTCGACGCGACCTGGCGCATCAGCTCGTCGTCGATCGTGTCCGACCGCGAGAGCGCCCCCTCGAGGAGCGCGTTGTCGCAGACCGTGTTGATCAGCCGCGGCACGCCGCCCGACGCCTTGTGGATCAGGTTCATCGCGCCGCGGTCGAAGATCTGCCGCGGCGATCCCGCCATGCGCAGGCGGTGCCGGACGTACGCCTCCGTCGACTGGAGATCGAACGGTTGCAGGCGTACCCGGAGCGCGACGCGCTGCGCGAGCGGTGGATCCTGCTTGAGGTTGTCCTCGATCTCCGGCAGCCCGAAGAACACAAACGACAACAGCTTGCGCTCCGGGACCTCGAGGTTGAGGAGCCCGCGGAACTCCTCCATCAGCTCGCGCGTGTCGAGCATCTGCGCCTCGTCGATCAGGACGACGGCCTTCTTGCCCGACTCGTAGATCTCCACCAGCCGCCGGTACAGCTGCGACAGCAGCACCAGCTTGTCCTTGTCCGGCGCCTCGACGCCGAGCTGAATCGCGATGCGGCGGAGCAGCCAGTCCGACGTGATGTCGCGGTGGATGATGACGAGGAGCGCGGCCTCGTACTCCTTCTCGTCGAGGGCGTCGAGCAGGCGGCGCGCGAGCGTCGTCTTGCCCGCGCCGATGTCTCCGACCAGGATCGCGAGCCCCTTCATCGCATTGAGCGAGAACATGAGGCGCACGAGCGCTTGGCTGTGCTGCGCGGAGTCGTAGTAGAACCGGCTGACCGGCGCGTTCGAGAAGGGTTCCTGGTTGAGCTCGTAGAAGTCGAGGTAGTCCATTCAGGTCCCGCCGAGCGCGGCCACTGTCTTATTCGATCGGCTGCGTGTCAAACCCCGCCGGCGCCATCGCGCGCCCGGGCTCAGAGGTAGGAGATCTTGTTCTTCTTCGGGGCCCGCTCTTCTTCGGAGTCGTCGGCCGCGTAGACCCCGTTGTCCGGGATGTCGGTCGAGAGGTTGACGCCCATCTCGCGGAGCCGATCGCCCACGCCGCGGTGGTACGGATCGTCCCGCGCGCAGTCGTAGAACCACTGGACGGCCTCGTCGAGCGCGCCGGCCTCCGCGTAGGCGGCGCCGATCTCGTACTTGAGGTTGATCAGCGCGGGGCCGTCGGCGCCGGCCTCCATCGCGCGCGTGAAGTATTCGATGGCGGTGTCCGGCTGCTTCTTGTCCATGAAGCACAGCCCGATCATCTCGAGGGACGTGATGCGCCGGCGCTCGGAGGCGAGGGCGCCCTCGAATTCGCGGATCGCGTCGTCCGTGCGGCCGAGCTCTTTGAACGCCATCCCCTGGTCGTAGTGATCCTCAGCGGTGGTCTCGGCGTCGGCGCTCGGCTCCGAGAGCATGTCGAAGGCGCCGTCTACGTCGTCGTCGCTGAAGTCCGCCGAGTCCGCGAGATCGTCGGGGGCCTCGGTCTCCTCGGTGTCGGTGGTGGCGGGGACGTCGCGGTCGACCGTCGCGTCCTCCTGCGGGATCGACGCGAGCATCTCGAGCGCGCGCGCGTAGTTCGGGGCGCGGTCGAGGACGGCCTCGATCGCCTCGCGCGCCTCGTCGAAGAGCTCGGTCTGCAGGAGGAACTCCGCCTCGTCGAGCTCGTCCTCGAGGTCCTGTCGGATCTGGGAGGGCGAAGCGCCCTCGTCGGCGACCGGGGTGGCGACCTCGAGCGGTGTCTCGACCGCGTCGAGGTCCGGGGTGCCGAGCGGGTCGTCGCCGAAGTCGTCGTCGAAGCCCGCGCCGAAGTCGTCGTCGCCCGCGAACCCCTCGAGGACGAGGTCGTCGCTCTTCGACGGCGAGGGGAGCCGCGACGCGTCGGTCGAAGGCTCGTCCACGTACTCCGGCGCCGCGTCCCGGAGCGCGGCCGGAGACGAGAGCGACATCGCCTCGAACTCGTCGGACCGGGAGGCTGCCGCGTACTCGTCGGACCCTGCGGCGACCGTCATGCCCTCGTCGTCCTCCCACGGGGCGTCGGCGTCGGCGGCTTCCTCGCTGAGGATCAGCGGGTGGCGATCCGTGACGTTCTGGACGGGCGCCTCGCGGGGCGTCTCGGTCGGGGGTTCGTCGTCGAGCGCTTCGTCGAGGCTGATGACCTGCGAGCTCGTGACGAGCGGGACGTCGTCCGAGACGCGACGGGGCTCGGCGATGTAGCCCATCAGGTCGTCGGAGAGATCGCCCGAGAAGTCCTCGCGCGACGCGTCGGTCGGGGGCTCCGGCATGTCGTCGAAGTCGGAGAAGTCGGGCGCCTCGTCGAAGCCCGCGTCGTCCATCAGCGGCGCCTCGTCGAAGCCCATGATGCCGACGTCCGAGATGTCGACCTCGAACTCGGAGCTGTCCTCCATGATGTCGATGGAGTCGAGGTCCTCTTCGCGGAGCGGGGCCGGTATCGCGCCGGGGAGGCCGCCCGCGACGAGCGGGTGACCGGGCGCGAGTGCGCGGAGGTCTTCGCGCGCGGCGCTCAGGGCGTCGACGTCGCCGCGGCGCGCATGCACGTGCAGGACGTTCGCGATCGCCTCCGCGGCGCGCGCGTTGTCGCCCATGGAGACGTAGATGTCGCGCATCTTGTAGTAGGCGCCGACGTGGTCCGGGTCGATGTCGAACACGCCGCGCAGGTGTTCGAGCGCTTTCTCGCGGAGGCCGTACTTGATGTAGACGTCGGTCTCCGTGATGACCTTCGAGATCTGCTCGCGGTCGACCGCGGGCGCGGGCGGGAGCGTGTCCACCGCCTCGGGCACGTAGATCTCTTCGGGCTCGTCGAGGATCAGCACCTCGTCGTCCGTCGGGACGGAGACCTCCGAGGGCGGGAAGCGCGCGGGCGGATCCATCGAGGGCCGCGGCGAGAGCGAGGGCGCCATCGAGGCGTTCGGCGCGGGCGGCGGCGCGGGGCGTGGCGCGAGCGAGGGTGCGACGAACTGCGGTGATGGCGCGGGTTCGAACGACGGCGACGACGGGAGCGAGGAGGGCGGCGACGACGGCATCAGGCTCGGGGCGTCCACGAGCTGCGCCTCGAAGTCGATGCGCTCCGGTTCGTCAGGCGGCGCCGGTGTGAAGATCGGCTCCTCGAAGGCCGGCCCCGACGAGGGCTGACTGCCGTCGAGGCCGAGCGCCGCGCGCGCCTCGGGGTCGCTCGGATCGACCTCGAGGATCATCTGCCGCACGCCTTGCGCGTCGTCCGGGCGGCCGGCCTCGTCGTAGATCCGCGCGAGCTCGCGGTACACGAAGACGGTCTTCTGGGTCTGCCCGAGATCGTTGAACGCCTGCGCGAGGAGGCGCAGGGTCTCGATGTCGCGCGGGTTGGCCTTGAAGCAGAGCTGGAGCTTCGCGAGCCCGCGCTTGGTGTCGCCGCGCTGCAGGTACAGCTTGGCGAGGTCCATCACGATCGCGAGGCGGTTGGGCGCGTGATACACCAAGCGCTCCGCGACCTTGATGTAGTCGTCGATGCGCGCCTGGTTCTTCAACACCTCGGCGGCGCGCTCGAATTGTTCGGCCGCCTGTTCGGTCATCCCCTCGCGCGAATAGCTCTCCGCGAGCTTGATGCGCGAGGCGACGTTTTCGGTGTCGAGCTCGACCATGCGTTCGAGCACTTCGAGTGACTGCTTGGTCTCGCCCTGTTCGTCGTGGATGTTGGCGGCGACCTGGTACTGCTGCATCGCCTCGGACTGCAGGCCCAGGTGTTCGTACAGCTCGGCGAGCTTGAGGGTGACCGCCAGGTGCTTGGGCTCGTGTTTGAGGATCTGCTTGTAGACGGCGACGGCTTTGAGGAAGAAGCCTTGCTCACTGTAGGACTCGGCGACCTGTTTGTAGACCTTGGTGGCGTTTTCGCGGTCGCCCTTCTTCGAGTAGACGTCGCCGAGCTTGAGGAGCGTGCGGACGTCGCTCGGATCTTCGGCGACCAGCTTTTGCAGCTCCTTGATCGCCCGATCCCACTGGCCCTTGGCGATATACTTCTGGGCCGAGCTGATGATTTTGTTCTTGTTCGCCACGCGCCTACCGAGTCGTTCTTCGGCGACCGCCGAGTATAGCGTCGGCCCGAGTGTGCCACAAACGCGCCCTTTTTCCCCAAATCGGCGGGATCATTCGTGGCCTCCGTCCTCCGCGCGTTCGACCGGCCCACGGCCGAGGCGCCAGAACCCGAGTAGCACGAGGCCCCCGGCGACGGAAAGAACCACGAGGATCGTCAGCGCGGTCTGACGGGCGCTGATGCACATCAGGAGCGCGGCGCCGCCGAGCGCGGCGGTCACGACGTAGCTCCCGGTCGCGATCAGGCCCGCCGAGACGCCGTGGTTCCTCAGGCGCACGGCGAAGTGGTCCGGGCTCCCGCGCATGAGCGGGATCCGGTGGACCGCGCGGACGAGCATGACGAAGAGCGTGTCGAAGATCGGGACGCCGAGGATCACGACGGGCGCAGCGGCGCCCAGCTCGTGATTGAACGTATACCGCGGGCTCATGGCGAGCGCGCCGAGCATGAAGCCGAGGAACATGGAGCCGGCGTCCCCCAAGTAGATTCGGGCGGGCGGGCGGTTGTAGGCGAGGAACCCGACCGTGGCGCCCACGAGCGCCAGCGTGAGCATCGCGATGGTGGTGTGACCGTTCCAGATCGAAACGATGTACAGGAAGATCCCTGCCACGGAGGCCACCCCGGCGGCGAGGCCGTCCGAGACGTCGATGAGGTTGAGCGCGTTGGTCATGCCCACCAGCCAGAAGACGGTGAGGAGCAGGGCGAACCAGGGCGGGAGGAAGGCGAGGCGGATCATGATGCCGGCCTTCACGAGGACGAGGGCGGCGACGATCTGCCCGACGAGCTTCACGCCGGGGGTGAGGACCTTGAGATCGTCGAAGAGGCCGAGCATCACGATGATCGAGGCCGCGAGGAGGAGCCCGAGGACCTCGCTGGTGAAGTCGTACGTGAAGGCGAGGGCGAACAGGAACGACAGGTAGATCGCGATGCCGCCCAGGTAGGGGACGGGGTCCTTGTGGGTCTTGAGCTTGCCGTCGGGGCGATCGACGACACCGTAGGTGACCGCGCCGCGGCGGATCAGCGGCGTGAAGTAGACCGACAGGCCGAGCGCCACGACGAACGCGGCGACGAACCTGAACGGCCCCAGATCGACGGTGAGGTCCACGGCCTCGCGCTCTGTACCACCTCGTCGCGAGCGCTTCTACAACGCGGCGTAGGCCGCGAGTGTACGGGCGACCATCGCCTCGCGGGTGAGGCCGCGGGCCACGAGGCGGCGACGCCCGCCCGCGCCGAGGGCGCGACGGCGGTCCGGATCCGCGAGGAGCGCGTCGATCGCGGCGGCGAGCCCGGCGGGATCCTCCGAGCGGACGAGCAGGCCGGTGACGTCGGGTTCGACGACCTCCGACAGGCCCGGGACATCCGTCCCGATCACCGGCACCTCGGCGGCCATCGCCTGCAGCGGCACCTGCGGGAAGCCTTCGCTGCGGGATGGACACACCACCACGTCGGCGGCGGCGAGGAGGGCGGCGGCGTCCTCTTTGGCGCCGAGGAGCTCGAGGCGCCCGAGGTTGCCGCGCTCGGGGCCTTCGCCGATCACGGCCACGCGCGCGGGGCGGGTGAGGCGCGTCGCGGCGGCGGCGAGGACATCGAAGCCTTTGATGGGCGCGAGGCGCCCGACGCCGAGGACGAGCGGGGTGTCCACGTCGATCCCGAGCGCGCGGCGCGCCTCGGCGCGAGGGAGCGGGGCGTCGAGGTCCACGAGGCTCGGCGGTTCGACGTGGACGGCGAGGCCGAGCGGCGCGAGGGCGTCGCGCACGGAGTCGCTCACGGCGACGACGCGATCGAAGCGGCGGAGCGCGCGGTGCCAGAGCATTCGTTTGAAACGATCGAGCTCGACGCCGCGGTTGTGGACGGTGGTCATGATCTTCGCGCCGCGGAGGAACGGGCGCGCGAGGGCGGTCGCGATGTCGGCGACGGCGAGGTGCGAGTGGAGGACGTCCGGGCGGAACCGGCGCGCGACGTTCGCGATCTTCAGCGGGACGGCGACGTCGACGCGCGAGCGGATCGAGAGCACGGAGACCGGCACGCCGTGGCGGCGCAAGTTGTCTTTCACCGGCCCGCCGCGCGTGGTCGCGACGACGTGGACGGCGTGCTGCTCGCTCCGTTCGTGCAGCGCCAACGCGAGGGCTTCGACGATGCGCTCCGCGCCGCCGTAGCCCAGCCCGTTGGTCACGAGCATCACGCGCATGATTCGATCTGTTCGGCGACGCGCTCGGTGCGCGTCTTCGCGAGCTGCTTCCGCGCCGACTCGATCGCCCAGAAGGGCAGCGGCCCGGCCTCCCGTTCCGTCGCGATCGCCTGGCGGGTGGCCTCGGCGAGCGCGTCCGCTCGCATCGCCGCGGTGAACACGGTGTCGTGCGTGGGGTACAGGCGCGCGACGCTCGCGGACTCGGGGCCCTCGAACATCACCTGGCGTCGACCGAGCGCCGCGAACAGCCGCGTCTCGGGCGCGTTGGGCGTGAGGGTGAGGCCGACGTCGGCGGCGCACGCGACCGCGAGCGCGACGCCCTCGGTCTTGGGCCCCACGTGGATCACCGGCGCCGAGGGGCGCGTCGCGATCGACATCGCGCCGATCTGTCTCGCGCCCGGGCCGTCGCCCGCGACGAGGAGCCCGGTGCCGGCGGTCGCGCGGTGCGCGAAGAGGAGGAGCTCGTACGGGAGGTCTTCGGTGAGGTCCGCGATGAGCGCGACGAACCGCGTCCCCTCCGGGAGGTTCAGCGCGCGGCGCGCATCGTCGCGACCGCCGAGCGGGAGGCGCGTGACGTCGACGCCTTCCTCCGTCACGAGCGCGCCGGGGACGCCGGTCTCGCGCAGGAGGTGATCGGCGATGCCGCGCTCGGGGACGATCGTCGCCTTCGCGTTCTTCATCGAGAGGCGGACGGCTTGTCGGCACACCTCGACGGTGATCGGGAGGCGCTGCGGGACGAGGGCGCGCGTGGATCCGTTCGGCGCGGGTGCGCCGGCGAGCACGGCGCGGTCGACGCCGAGCACGTACGGGACCTTCGCGGCGGTGAGCGCGGCGGTGACCGCGGAGGTGCGGTGCGTGCCTTCGACGTACGCGACGTCGATCCGCGAGGTGAGCGCGCGGCGCGCGACGTCGGCGGCGAGGGCGAGCTCGCGCCGCTTGCTCGCGTGACGCCACGGCGCGCGCGCGATCTCGACCTCGTGCCCGCGGGCGCGGAGCACCGCGGCGAGCTCGTCGTCCGCGCGCGCTTCCGCGGGGACGATCAGGACGCGCATCGCGGAGGAGAACACGGTCAGGACCTCTTCTTGGCGAGCGCGCCGATCTGGACGAGCTGGGCGCCGTCGACTTCGTACGTCGCGGGCTCGTCCTCCTCGAGCTCGGTGTCGCGCGCGCCGAGCACGCGGCCGTACACGATCTCGTAGGCGCCGAGGATGTACTCGAGGGCGTCGTCGTGGGTTGGCATCCCGATCACGTAGAGGTCGCGCTCGATGCCCAGCGCGCGGAGCTGCTCCGTGACGTCGACGTCGTCGACGATCACGGCGTCGGCGCGCGCGGCGAGCGCCTTCACGCGCTTCGGCTTCTGCTCGATCGCGTCCCGCGTGAGCGTGACGATCAGCGGCTTGTTCGTCCCGGCCGCGACGGTCGGCGCGGCCTTCGCGAAGCCGGCGAGGCCGATCGCGTGGACGAGGTGCGGGTCGACGCCGCGCGCGGCCTTCGCCGCGGTGAACGCGGCGAGCGGACCGGCGCCGTCGCAGAGTCGGGTCACGTGGTGTCGCCCGTCGAGCGCGCGCTCGAACCGCGCCCCGTCGGCGGCCCGATCCGGGTCGACGAGGAGCAGTACCCGCAGGGTGACGTTCTCGATGGTGCCCCAACCGGTGCCCTCGCCGACGCAGTCCTTCGCCACGCTGTGTCCTCTGCCGTCTGCACCGGGGCCGGTCAAGCGATCGCCGCCGGGGGCGGAGCCGTGGTACCGATCGAGGCGTGATGCGAGTGGTCTCGATCGTCGGGACGCGGTCCGACCTGGTGAAGAGCGCGCCGATCGCGCGCGCGCTCGGCGACGCCCACACGCTCGTCCACACCGGGCAGCCGTTCGACTACGGGACCGACGAGGGCTTCTTCGCCGACCTCGATCTCCCGACGCCCGCGTTCGACCTCGGGGTCGACGGCGGGACCAACGCCAAGAACCTCCAGCGCATGCTCGGCGCGCTCCTCGAGCGCCTCACGGATCCGGTGGATTGGCTCCTCGTGTACGGCGGATCGGCGGCGACGATCGCGGGCGCGCTGGTCGGCGCGAAGCGATCGATCCCTGGCGCGCACATCGGCGCGGGCCTGAGGAGCTACCGGCGGCGCACGCCCGACGAAGTGAATCACATCGTCGTCGATCACCTCTCGCGTCTGCACTTCTGCCCGACGTCGCGCGCGGTCGAGGCGCTCGCGCGCGAAGGGCTGACGGAGGGCGTCCACGACGTGGGCGACGTGTTGCTCGACAACGTCGTGCGCGGCCTCGAGGTCGGTCGACAGACCGCTTCGGTCGCGGCGCTCGCGGAGCGCATCGGCGTGGATCCGGCGCAGCCGTTCGCGGTCGCGACGATTCACCACCACGAGAACACCGAGGACGAGTCACGCCTCGCCGCGTTGATCCGCGCCTTCTCCGCGCTGCCGTGGCCGGTCGTGCTGCCGCTGCACCCGCGCACGCAGGAGAGCCTCACCGAGCGCCCGGACGTCGCGACGCAGATCGGCGCGAACATCTCGATCGTCGATCCGCTCCGACCGATCGAGACGCTCCTCGCGGTGTCACGCGCGTGGGTCGTGCTGACGGACTCGGGGGGCCTTCAGCGCGAGAGCTACTTCCTCGGCGTCCCGTGCGTGACCCTCCGCGACGACTCCGAGTGGGTCGACACGATCGACGTCGCGCACAACGTCGTGGCCGGCGCCGACCCCGACGCGATCGAGGCCGCCGCGCTCGAAGCCGCGCACGCGCCGGATCCGTCACGGAAGGTGCCGCTCGACGGGCCGTTCGGGGACGGACGCGCGGGCGAGAAGATCGTCGAGATCCTGCGGCGGACTCAGCTCGCGCGGCTGTAGACCCAGGCGGCGAGCCCCAACCAACGGTCGCGCGCGAAGAGATCGACGCCTTCGCCCGGACCGGCGTCGAGGATCCGCGTCGCTTCCACGAGCCAGTCCTCGAGTCGCGGCGTCAACGCCTCGGGCGCGAGGGTCGCGGTCGGGGGCTCGACCGGGACGCCGCCGTCGAGCAGCCACATCGCGCGCTTGTCGCGGACGAAGTAGCGGGCGGGGATCGAGAAGAGCAGCTCGATCACGTCCGGCGCGAGGAACGGCGCGATCGCCTTGCGGCCGTTCGTCTTCGCCAGGCGGACCAGCGCGGTGTGTGCGGCGGCGGTCGAGGCGTCCATCGTCTCCGCGAAGCGGAGATCCACGAACGGATCCGACGTCACCGGATCCGGCGCGTCGGGTGAGGGCTCGGCGTCGGTCCCGAGGAGCGGGAGGAGGCGCCGCCCGACCGCGCCCGGGAGCTGCCCCGACCAGCGGCGCGCGACGGTGAGGCCCACGTCGAGGACGTCGCGGTGCAGGCGCGGGGTGCCGAGGCGTCGGTCGACCGGCCACGCCAGGCGCGCGACCGCGGCGATCGTCTTCGGGCGCGGCGAGCTGTCGATCGCGCGCGCGATCGATCGAATCCACGCGCGCATCGCGGGGCCCGTGCCGCCGAGCGCTTCGCGTGCGCCCCAGTCGAGGACGAGGTCGGCGCCCGGATCGCGGAGGAGCTTCGCGAGCGTGAGGAGCCGCGACATCGGCACCGGGAGCTCGACGTGACGCGCGGCGCGGAGGATGGCGTCGGCGTCGGTCGTGACGAGGTGGGTCTTCGCCTTCTTCTTCTTCGCGCGCATCCGGCGGTCGAGGAAGGTGGTCATCGCGGGTTCGCCGAGGAGGAGGGTGCTGCCCTCGAGGCGACCGACGGCGCGCTCGAGGAGGTCGTCGAGCTCGGCGCGCGCCTCGTGGGCGGGGAGCTCGCGCGGGACGACGAGCGGAGAGAAGGTCCAGATCCGCTTGTCCTGTTTGCGCCCGGTCGCCGCGATGATGACCGCGTGCCCGGGCGGGACCACCTCCACTTCGCGGCACGGGCCGCGCTCCGGGGCGGGCCAGCGCCCCGTGCGCGCCCACGCGGCGAGATCGTCGACGGACAGGTCGGGGCCGGGGACGTGTTGCAGGCGCGTGGAGAAGATCGTGCGGCGCCCGTCGCGGACGTAGTGCAGGGCGGGGCCGCCGCCGACACCCGCCGAGCGCGCGAGGATCAATCGCTTCTCGCGCGCGTCCCAGACGACCGCCGCGTACTGACCGAAGAGGCGCGCGAACGCGTCCACGCCGAAGCGCGCGTACGCCGCCGCGACGACATCCGCCGTGTTCTGCGCGCGGGCGCCGAGCGCGCGGTCGACGTCGTCGCGGTTCGTGACGGCGCCGACGACGAGCGCGGTCGCTTCCTCGCAGACGCCGACCACGTGGCGCGCGCTCGAGAACCGCGCGGCGAGCCACAGCGGGGCGGCGTCGCGTTCGAGGACCACGCCGTGGCGACCGCCCACGCAGGCCACGACCTCGGCGGGGTCGGGGGGGGGACCGCGGAGGTCGTGGCCTGCG
>JAUHYN010000157.1 GCA_030426505.1 bacterium
CTCACGTGGTGCCTCGGTGGATTCGGTTTTCGTTCGTGATCTCTGTTCCCGGTTCCGGCTTTCGGCTTCTCCGTGTCCGCGGCCCGCGCGCATCGCGAACCGAGGAGCCGGAAGAGGAACGGGGGACACGAATGGAGACGGGCGACCCCGCGCCTCTCCTGTGAATTTCCTTGGGGATCATTGGGAGACCACCCGCCCCTGCTCGAACCTCAGCACCCGATCCGCCCGCTCGGCCATGGCCGCGTCGTGCGTCGCCACCAGCACCGCGCACCCCTCCTCCGCGCGCATCGCGTCGAACAGCCCGAAGATCCGCGCGCCCGTCTCGGTGTCGAGGTTGCCGGTGGGTTCGTCGGCGAGGAGGAGCTTCGGGCGATTGATCATCGCGCGCGCAATCGCGACGCGCTGCCGCTCACCGCCCGACAGCTGCATCACCGACTGGCCTTCGCGCCCGCCGAGCCCCACGCGCTCGAGCATCTCGCTCGCGCGCTTCGCCGCGGTGTCGGCGTCGGGGCCGTCGTCGAGGAGCCACAACGGCACCTCCACGTTCTGTCGGACCGTGAGGTGATCGAGCAGGCAGAACGCCTGGAACACGAACCCGAGCTCCGTCGCGCGGAGGCGGCTGCGCGCGTCGTCGTCGAGCGCGGCGAGATCCTGGCCGAGCAGGTGCGCGCTGCCGTCGAAGCCCGCGTCGAGCGCGCCCACGATCGACAGCAGCGTGGTCTTGCCGCAGCCGCTCGGGCCGACCAGCGCGATCATCTGCTTCGCGCCGATCTCGAGATCGATTCCGGCGAGCACGTCGCGACGACGACCGCCCTCTTCGAACGAGCGCTTCACGCTCGTCAGGGAGACGATCGGCGCCGCGCTCACTTCGCGAAGACCAGCGCGCCGCTGACGTCGAGGCCGTCGTCGGCGAGGACCGCCTTGGCCTCGGCGCGGTCGAACAGCTTCACGAGGTCGAGTCCCTTGGCGACCATGCCGCGCCACAACAGCGGCAACGAGCTCTGGTCGAACTTCGCGAGCTGGTTCGCGAGCGTCTTCAGGCGCAGCTCGAGGACGGCGCCCTTCGAGCCGCCGAGCTGGTCCTTACCGCCGCCGTTGAGGATGATGCGGTCCGCGATCGCGGGCTCGTTTGCGAAGACCCACGCCTTCGGGAGCGCGAAAGTCTCCACCAACGCGACGTCACCCTTCTGCGGTCGGATCGATCGCAGGTCGATGTTGTTGAACTTGCGCGGCACGACTTCGAGGCCGCGGAGCTTCAGGCCCTCGTCGAGCCTCTGTTCCTTCGCGACGAGCGCCTTCGCGTCGTCGGTGCCGAGCGCGAACGCCGTCCACAGGAACCCGCGCGGGTTGCCCACGATCTCTCGGAACGCCTTGCCTTCGAGGTTGCCCACGCCGAGCGCCAGTGCGCCGTGTCCCGACAACAGCGGGATCAGCTCGTCTTCGACGTCGATCTGCACGTCGTTCTTCACGCGCCCGAACATCGACTCGAGGCGCTGCCGCGCGGGCGTCCCCTCGGGCGCGAGCACGCGGATGAGCGCGACGGGGTCGACCGCGGCCTGCGCGTGGATGACCGTGTCCGGGAGATCCAGCGACACCACGCCCGGGCCCACCGCGGTCTTCGGCGCGAACACCTTCTTCGCGTTCGCGAGGCCGGTCTCGGTGAGGCGCACGCGGCCCTTCACGCGGAGGGCGTCGGGTTCGAGCGAGACGTTCCACCCGGCGCCGCGGATCTGCTCTTCGATCGGGAGGGTCATGCCGCGGACCTCGGGCGTGAGGCGGCCGAGGAGCTGGATGCCTTGGTTCAACGCGGCGCCGCCGGCCGGCGCGATGACGCGCGCGTGGTACTTCGGGCCGAGCGACGCGGTGAGCGCCTTGTACTCGGGGTGCTCGAGGATCGATTCGTTGGGTTTACGCGCGAGCGCCTCGGTGATGCGCTTCGTGGCGTCCTTCCCGAACGCGAGGAACACGTGTCCCTTCGCGACGCCGTACGCCGCGCGCTCGACGACCTCCGGACCGAACTCGTTCGACAGCGTCGTGATCTCGACGTCGCCCGCTTTCGTGGTCTTCTCCTTGTCGGCGCCGGAGCGCGCCTTCACCTGACGCGAGAGGAGCGGCATGAGGAGCTTCGGGTCGTCGACGGGGATCAACCACAGCGCGCCGGTCCCGTCCGCGGAGAGCGCCGCAGCGACGACGCCGGACGACGGCAGCCCGGCCTTCTTCAGGCCTTCGGGCGTGGTCGGGTCGAAGCCGATCGTCAGCTCGAGCTCTTGCCGCAGCGAGTCGATCTGCGCCTTGTTGATCACCGCGCCGAGGTGCGTCTGCACGTACGCGGGCAGCTGCGACAGCGCGCCGATGTCCTGGATCTCCAGGACCGCGTCGGTGTCCTGGGCCACGAACGCGAGCGGTGAGACGCGTTCGCTCTTCTTACAGCCGTCACAGCCCGCGAGCATCGTCGCGGCGAGGAGGAACCAGCCCCAGCGCTTCATGACCTGCGCGAGTAGCAGTCGGACTCGGCCGTCGTCAAACGGCGTAACGTGCGGGCCTTGCTGGAAATCTCGAACGCTGCAAGATTGCCGACCCGGATGAGCGAAGGTGAAGGAGAACGCCTCACCCGAATCATCGGCGGGGACTCGATCGCCGGCGCCGAGGGGGTGCTCATCATCCGGATCCTCAACGGCGACCTGAAGGGCAGCGAAGCGGTCCTCCTCGGGAAGGAGCCGTTCGTCATCGGCGCCGGGTTCGAGACCACGCTCCGCATCCCGGACCCCTCCGTCTCCCGCAAACACATCGAGCTGGTGAACCGCGGCGGCTACGTCACCGCGCGCGACCTCGGGTCGACGAACGGGAGCTTCTACGAAGGCAGCCGCTTCGACCAGCTCGACCTCGGCCCCGGCGCGGTCTTCAAGCTCGGCGAGACGGAGCTGCAGCTCGTCGCGCCGGAGAAGGTCGATCCGATCCCGCCGTCCGAGGAGACCTCGTTCGGTCGCTTGATCGGGAAGAGCCGCAAGATGCGCGAGGTGTTCGCGGTGCTCGAGCGCGCCGCGCGCACGGACGCGACCGTCCTGATCTGTGGCGAGACCGGCACCGGTAAAGAGATGGTCGCCGAGGCGATCCACGAGGCGTGCGCGCGCAAGGACGAGCCCTTCGTGGTCGTGGACTGCGCGTCGATCCCGTCGAACCTGATCGAGTCGGAGCTCTTCGGGCACGTGAAGGGCGCGTACACGAACGCGGTCACGGATCGCACGGGCGCATTCGAGGCGGCGAACGGCGGGACGATCTTCCTCGACGAGCTCGGCGAGCTCCCTCCCGCGTTGCAACCTCGCTTGCTGCGCGTGCTGGAGACGCGTCGGATCAAGCGCGTCGGCGCGAACGAGTTCGTGCCGGTCGACGTCCGCGTCATCGCGGCGACGAACCGTTCGCTCGAAGACGAGGTCCGCGCGAAGCGCTTCCGCAGTGACTTGTACTTCCGGCTCGCGGTGATTCGCGTGAACCTGCCGTCGCTCCGTGAGCGCCGCGAGGACATCCCGGTGCTGGCGCGCGCGTTCCTCGAGCGCCACAAACAAGAGCAGGACGACAACACCGACCTCGACCTCACGCCGGAGATCATCGCCGCGCTGAGTTCGTACGACTGGCCGGGCAACGTCCGCGAGCTGCGCAACGTGATCGACCAGGCGGCGTCGCTGTCGAGCGAGGGGCTGTCACTCGCGCTGCGCCTGAAGGCGAAGCAGAAGGCCACCACGATCCGCAACGCGAAGGACGGCGCGAGCGGCGTCCTCGTCGGCGGCTTCTTCGGCCTGCCGTACAAGGAAGCGCGCAAGCAGGCGCTCGAAGCGTTCGAGCTGGCGTACGCGCAGTACGTCGTCGAGCTCGCGGGCGGGAACATCACGAAGGCCGCGGAGCAGGCGCAGGTCCACCGGAACGTCCTGCACCGCATCCTGGCCCGCGCGAAGAACGCCGACGACGAGGAGTGACGGGGTTCTTCCCGAGCGCCGCGCGATGACGCAGCGCGCGCGCCCCGGGATCGGTCGACGGGACCGAGCCGGGCGGGCTACGCTGATTTCATGCGGTGGCCAGGCCTGCTCGTCCGACGCCCGATCCTGACGCTCCGCATCGCCGCGCTGTACGTCGCGTACGGCGTCGCCCGGGCGCTCGCGTTCGCGACCGAGTCATCGCGCGCGCGCGCCGCGTGGGCCGCGATGACCGTGCCCGCGATCGTGATGTTGCTCGTGGCCGGGAGCGTCACGCGTGGCTTCGAGGCTTCGACGCACGGCCCGTTCGAGGCGCGCGGCTCGGTGTCGATGTCGTTCGCGGTCGAGCCGAGCGACGGCGCACTCCAGCGCGCGTTCCTCGTGATGAACGCCGAGGTCTCGGACGACGTCGCGCCCGTGCCCACGCTCGGCACCGAGACGATCTGGGTAGAGGGCTACGTGTCCGGCGCGGGGGACGACGACGTGATCGACCCGCGCTTCGTTCGCCAGGATCTCCGGCCGGCCAACGATCTGTTCGCGCGCGCGCTCGACGTGTGCTGCCGGCGCGAGCCGGGCCTCCTGCGCATGGACGTGAGCCAGCTGCTCCACGGCGCACCGGTCACCGTTGATGACCTCCTGCGCGACGGGCGCCTCGAGCTCGTGGTCGGGACGCACACCAAGGTCCGGTCGGCGGTGCTCGTCGTGTGTCGAGGCGACGCGGTCGACGACGCGCGGTGTGAGTTCGTGTCCTGGCCGGCCGCCCGGCGCCCGGCGGGCCGCGTCCCGACGCTCGGGTTCTGAGCGCCCCGCGATGGTGCGCCGCGCGCCGTTCGTCCATGCTCGGCGCGCCTTGGAGCGGGTCGCGTTCGCCACTGAGTCTCGACCCGCGCCCGCGGGTCTCCGTCGCGCGCTGCGCCGGGCGGGCCTCGCCCTCGTCGCGCTCGCAGCGTGTTCATCCGCGGGCGATCCAGAGATCGATCCGATCGAAGCCCGCGTGGAGGCACTGCTCGATCAACTCACGCTCGAGGAGAAGGTCGCGATGAAGGGCGGCGCGGCGCTGGTGCCGATGGACGGCATCTACGACGCGGGCGGCCTCGAGCGGCTCGGCCTCGCGCCGTATCGGATGGTCGACGGCCCGCGCGGCGTGCGCTCCGGCAACGCGACGGCGTTCCCCGTCGGCATGGCGCGCGGCGCGACGTGGGACGTGGAGCTGGAGCGCCGCGTCGGCGAGGCGATCGGGCGCGAGGCGCACGCGAAGGGCGCGAACGTGATCCTCGCGCCGGTCGTGAACGTGCTGCGCCACCCCGGATGGGGCCGCGCGCAAGAGACGTACGGCGAGGACCCGGCGCACCTCGGCGCGATGGGTTCGGCGTTCGTGGAAGGCGCGCAGGAGCACGTCCTCGCGAGCGTGAAACACTTCGCGTTGAACAGCATCGAGAACAGTCGGTTCGAGGTCGACGTGCAGGTCGATGAGCGCGCGCTCCGCGAGGTGTACCTCCCCGCGTTCCGTCGCGTGGTGCAGGACGCGAAGGTCGCGTCGGTGATGAGTGCGTACAACCAGGTGAACGGCGCCTACTGCTCCGAGAACGCGCCGCTGCTCACGGACATCCTGAAGGGCGACTGGGGCTTCGACGGGTGGGTCGAGTCCGATTGGGTGCTCGGCACGCGAAGCACGATCGAGGCGGCGAACGCGGGGCTCGACATCGAGATGCCGCTCGCGACGTTCTTCGGCGACGAGCTCCTGACCGCCGTGCGACGCGGGTACGTGAAGGCGCGGACGATCGACGACTCGGTGCGACGGCTCCTACGCAAACACGTGGAGTTCTCGTTGGACGCGCCGGCGCCACGCGACGCGAGCGTGGTGGAGTCCGCGGCGCACCGGGCGTTGGCGCGCGAGGTGGCGGAGAAGTCGCTGGTGCTGCTCGCGAACGACGGCGTGTTGCCGTTGGCGACGGGCGCGCGGATCGCGGTGCTCGGGCCGCTCGCCGACGTCGCGAACCTCGGCGACCACGGCAGCAGCGCGGTCACGCCGTCTTCGGTGGTGACGCCGCTCGCCGGCCTCGCGGCGATCGCCGATGCGACGCTCGTCGAGACGTCGTCGGCGGTGAAGGGCTTCGACGTCGCGGTGGTGGTGGTCGGCCTCGACGCGGACGACGAGGGTGAGTTCATCCCGCCCAACGGCGGCGATCGCGTTTCACTCGGGTTGGCGGCGGAGGACGTGGCGCTGATTCGCGAGGTGGCCGCGCGCGTGCCGACGGTCGTGGTGTTGGAGGGCGGCAGCGCGATCACGATGGAGTGGATCGACGACGTCTCCGCGGTGGTGATGGCGTGGTACCCGGGCATGGAGGGCGGCGCGGCGATCGCTTCGGTGTTGGTGGGCGAGGTGAATCCGTCGGGGCGGTTGCCCAGTGTGTTCCCGCGCTCGGCGGATGACTTGGTGCCGTTCGATCCGACAGCCGAGGCGGTGACGTATGGGTTGTTCCACGGTCAGCGCGCGTTGGATCGCGACGGCGTCGCGCCGTTGTTCCCGATGGGTTTCGGTCTGAGTTACACGACGTTCGAATATTCCAATCTCGTGGTGGACGGGCGAACGGTGACTTTCGATCTCACCAACGCGGGTGAGTTCGCGGGGGTCGAGACGCCGCAGCTCTACGTGACGTTCGAGGGCTCTGCGGTCGAGCGCCCGGTCCGCGCACTCGCCGACTTCACGCGCGTGGAGCTGGCGCCGGGCGAGACCCGCTCCGTGCGCCTGGAGATCGAGGACGCGGACGTGGCGTACTGGGACGGCGGCTGGATCGTGGAGTCGATCGCGTACGGTGTGGAGATCGGGCGGTCGGCGGGGGAGATCGAGTTGGCCGGGAGGATGTGACCGGGCCGTCACCGTCGGACGAATAACACCACCAACTCATCGCGCTCCGGCCGGTACTCCACGAACACTCGGCCGCCCTTTGCCTTGCCGCGCCAGCGGAAGACGTTGCCGTAGCGGTCCTTGTGGATCGGCTGCAGGCCGTAGCGCTTCAGGGCGTCGAGCTCGGCGCGCCTCAGGGCGAGGCGGTCCCTCGACCAGCCTTCGCCCTTGTCCGGTCGGACCGGGACCGCGATGCGCGCGAGGGCGACGGTGAGTTCGTCGCCGGCGAACAGGAAGGTGTAGTGGCGGCTGCCCTGGTCGAGGACGCCGACGCGGGTGAGCGCGTCCTTGTCGAGGGCGCCTTCACGTTTGGGGGCGGCGTCGAAGCGGTTGAGGGTCTCGAGGAGGCGCGTGTCGACGAGCGCGTGCGCGAGGGCTTGCGGGTCGCTCGCGCGCCACCACTTCGCGCCGAGCTCCGTCGCGAAGCGGTCCGTCTGCTCCGCGACGATGCGATCGAACACCGGGTCGGCGTAGGCCAACGACGGCAGGCACAGAGCGATGAAGACGAGCGCGCGCATCAGAACCGAGAGAGGAAGCGCTCCGTGACCTCGACCTTCAACTGCTCGAGGTCCGCGCGGTAACCGGTCGCCGTGGCCGACGCACCGGGGACGAGCTCCAACGTCGAGACGTCCATGCGATTGAGGACGATCGTGAACTGACCGCCCTGCTTCTGCACCGACCCGTACACGAGCTGATTCGCCAACTTGAAGTATCCGATCTCCGGCGCGTTCGGAGCGTCGCCGTCGTAGATCGCCTTGCCGACCTTCCGCATCTCTTCGAGCGCGTGATCCAACTTGTCGCGATCCACCACCTCACAAACCTTCGCCCCACTCAGCCGCGCCGCGACGTACTCACGCAGCTGACCACCCAACCGCGCGAGCTCCGGGTCCGCGTCGCCGGTGTCGTTCTTGAGCGGGAGCACGGCGACGACCACGCGCGGCGCGGCGTCCGCGCCGAGGCGCTGAATCGCGCGGCCCGCCGCCACGCGCACCAGCTGATCGTCGTCGGTGCGCTTCACCTTCTCGAGCAACGACAGCGCGGGCTTCACCGCCAACACGCCCAGCCCTTGCACCGCCGCGATGCGGACCTTCGGGGCGTCGTCGGCGCGCGTGCGATCGAGTAGCAGCCGCTCCACGTCCGAGCGACGCGCCGGCCACTTCTTCGCCGCCTTCACCAACAGCTGCAGCGACGCCGCGCGCACCAGGTGATTCGTGTGCGAGCCGGCCGCCTCCTCCAGCGAGGACAGCGGCGCCTCGCCCTTCGACTCCAACGTCGCGCGCGAGAGGTCGCGCACGGAGGGCCACGGATCGCCGAGCCCCGCGACGAGGGTCCGCGTGGCTTCGTCGCCGTCCACGCGTTCGAGCCCGCGCACCGCCGCGACGCGCACCGGTTCGCTCGGGTGGCGCGCCGCCGTCGACAACACGATCGAGCGCGCGCGCGGATCCGTCGCGTGCGTGGAGAGCCCCTCGATCACGCTGACGCGCACCGTGTCACGCTCCGCGCCGTCCCACGCGGCGACGAGCCCGTCGATGTCGCCGTCGCGGCTCATCCGGCGGATGTCCGCGGAGGTCGTGGTCGCGCAGGCGCCGAGCAAGAGGAGGAAGCCGACCTCGAGGCGAGCGCGCATGACGCCCCATCCTGTACCGCACGCCGCCCCGTGAGGCGAGCCGTGCGCGCACCCACACGAGCGCCCACGGCGCAGGCGTGGCGGTGTGCCTCGGGTCCGAACGCCGCCCGCGGCTTCGCGCCGCTCGGCACGACGGCTGCACTCCACCGTCGACATGACGAAGACGATCTTCGAGGTCCTCCGCGAGGACCACGACAAGCAGCGCACCCTCCTCGACCTCGTCGACAAAACCCACGGTGACTCCGAGGGCCGGCGTGAGTTGTTCGAGCGCCTCCGCATCGAAGCGACCGCACACGCCGCCGTCGAGGAGCGTGTGTTCTACTCCGAGCTCCTCGCCGACGAGCGAACCCGCGGCAAGGCCGGGCACTCCGTAAAGGAACACAAGGACGCCGAGGACATCTTCGAAGAGCTCGCGAACATGGACATGAGCAGCCCCGGCTGGCTCACGCGGTTCCGCACGCTGAAGGAGGAGCTGCTCCACCACGTCGAGGAGGAGGAGCACGAGGTCTTCCAGATGGCGGGCAAGGTCCTGACGGAGTCGCAGCAGCGTCAGATGGCGCAGGACTTCACGAAGCAGAAGCCGGGGCAGAAGGAAGAAGAGGCCGCCTGAGGTCGCGCGCGTCCGCGTGGACCGACTCTCGAACGTCTCAACGGCCTGAAACAACCTGACGCGCTCGGGTCCGAGGAACGTCCGAGTGCTCCTACCTCCGATCGCTCGCGACCATCGCGCGCGATGAAACATCGAACCTGGAGTTGGGCCCTGATCGCCTTGGCGATCGCGAGTACACGCGCCGAAGCGGCGCCGGTGACGATCCGCGCCGGTGAGCTCCTCGAAGGCCGCACACACCTCGCGGCGGTGGACGAGTACCGCCTCGACGTCGACACGAAAGCGCTCCGCGAAGCCGGCTCGATCGACTTCGTCATCCCGGACGGCGTCTTCACCGCGAAGCTCGAACGCATCGAGACGCGCGCCGACGGCTTCACCTGGCACGGGCGAATCCACGGCGCGTGGGACGTGATGCTCACCAGCGAACGCGGCGCCCTCGCCGGCCTCGTCTACACGCCGTGGGTCGCCTACGAGATCTTCGCGGGCCCCGACGGCGACCCGCGCTTCGCGATGATCGACCACGCGCTGTATCCGGCGTGTGAGCAGGTCGAGATCCCGGGCGCGCGTACGAAGGCGATCCACGCGCGCGCGACCGCCGCGGCCGATCCGGTCGAAGTCGACGTGATGGTGGTGTGGACGCCGCAGGCCCGCGCGGGCGCGGGCGGCAGCGCGCAGATCCAATCCACGATCCAAGCCGCCGTCGACATCACGAACACCGCGTACGCGAACAGCGGCGTGGACGTACGCCTGCGCCTCGTCCACACGCAGGAGGTCGCGTACAACGACAGCGGCAACTCCAGCACGGACCTCACGTTCGTCCGCACGGACTCCACCATCCAAGGCCTCCGCAACACCCACGGCGCCGACCTCGTCTCGATGATCGTCGAGAGCAACGGCGCGTGCGGCATCGGCTACGTCCAGCGCAACCCGGGCCCGAGCTTCGCGCCGTACGGCGTGCAGGTGACCACGCGCAGCTGCGCCGTCGGCAACCTCTCCTTCGCGCACGAGTTCGGGCACAACCAGGGCTGCGAGCACGACCCGGCGAACGGCACCACGCCGTCGAACGCGTCGTACCCGTTCTCGTTCGGGCACTTCCACTCGGGCGCGTACCGCACCGTGATGTCGTACTCGAGCGAATGCACCGGCGGCTGCGCGCGCGCGCCCTACTTCTCGAACCCGAGCGTGTCGCACCAGGGCCTCTCGACCGGCATCGCGAACGCGCGCGACAACCACCAGACGATCAACCTCACCGCGAGCATCGTCGCCGACTTCCGCCCGCCCGCCTCCGCGTCGTTCGTGTACGGCACCGCGACGCGCAACCAGGCCGACGCGTCCACGTTCTACACGCAGTCGATCACCGGCGGGCCGTCGAACCCGATCGTCGTGATGGGGCCGCCGTCGTTCAACGGGAGCCACGCGTCGGTCGTGCGCGTGCGCAACGTGAGCAGCGCGAGCTTCCAGTATCAGCTCGACGAGTGGGACTACCTCGACGGCGGCCACACCACGGAGAGCATCGGCTGGCTCGCGATGAGCGCGGGCAACGGCAACCTCGGCGGCCTCGCGACGCAGGCCGGCTCGGTCTCCGTCGACCACGACTGGACGACGGTGCAGCTCGGCCAGTCGTTCGGTTCGGCGCCGGTCGTGATCGCGCAGATCGCGACGCACAACGGATCGCAGGCGGCCACCGTTCGCATTCGCAACGTGTCGGCGTCGTCGTTCCAAGTGCGCGTGCAGGAGGAAGAGGGCAACGACGGCACGCACGCCGTGGAGTCGGTCCACTTCGTCGCGATTCAGACCGGCACCGCGATCGCGAACGGCCGGCGCATCGTGGTCGGCCGGACGGGGAACTCCGTCACCGACGCGTGGTCGACCATCAACTTCTCCAACCCCGTCAACGTCCCGTCGTTCTTCGCGTCGATGCAGACCTACGACGGCGGCGATCCGGCCGCCCTGCGTTACCGGAACCTCGGCGCGAACAGCGCGCAGGTGAAGGTGGAAGAAGAAGCGTCCGCCGACAGCGAGGTCGGCCACACCACGGAGGTCGTCGGCTACGTCGTGATCGGGACGCCCTGAACCGGGGCCTCTACCACGCGACGCGTCCGCGCCGGCCCGGGCCACCCGGGACGCGGT
>JAUHYN010001323.1 GCA_030426505.1 bacterium
GACGCCGGCGCCGCGGATCCCGCCGCCGCCCGCGAGCTGTCGCGGTGGGCGCCCGCCATCGACGGCGCCGGCAAGAACTGATCCGCTGTCCAACTTGCATCGGTCGCCGCATCGCGGTGTGATCGGGGTCGCGGTCCCGGGGGGTTGGGTCGCTCACGAGGGGGTCGTGAAGAGAATCGGTGGTTACGAAGTCCTGCGGGAGCTTCCGCGCGGTCGCGCAGGGCCGCGCTACGTCGCGTCCAATCCGCGCTCGGACGAGACGGGGATCGATCTCGTCGCGCTCACGCTCCTCGACGTCGAGTGGGTGCGCGACCCGGCTTACCTGACCATCCTCAACACGGAGGCCGAAGCGGCGATCCACTTCGGTCACGGCGCGGCGGTCCGCGTCCTCGAAGTGAACCGCATCGACGACGCCGTCGCGATCGCCGTCGAGCTCGTCAACGGCAAGACGCTCGCCGAAGTCCTCGAGCGCACCGCCGCGCACTCCACGCGAATGCACTGGCCGTACTTCGTGTGGGTCGGCGCGCAGGTCGCACAGCTGCTCCAAGTCGCGCACGCGACGCCGTGGGCCGACGGCGAACTCAAAGGCATGTACCACGGTCAGCTCTGCCCGTCGGACGTGTACCTGACCTACGACGGCGGCGTGAAGATCAACGGCGTGGGGCTCGGGCGCTCGCGCGCGCGCCTGCCACTCACCCGCGCGCGCCTCCCGTATCACGCCCCCGAGCTGTTCGATCGCCACAAGGCCGATCACCTCACCGACGTCTACGGCCTCGGCATCGTCCTCAACGACGCGATCCGCGGGCGCACCACGTTTTCGAAGGAGACGGACGCGGCGATGCGGCGCGCGATCGTCACGCAGACGGTGCCGCCGCTGCACCTGGACGTCCCCGAGATCCCGTCCGCGCTCGCGACGCTGCTCGGGACGTCGCTCGCGAAGATGCCCACGGAGCGCCCGTCGAGTCTGTTCGAGATCCAGCGGACGCTCGAGTCCTTCCTCGACCACGGCGACGACTACTATCGCGACGGCATCGCCGAACACATGACCTCGCTCTTCAAGAGCAGCATGCGCGCGACGCCGCCGCCGCCGGTGACGATGCTCCGCGAGCCGCCTCCGATGGACGCGCCTCCCGACGAGCCCTGGAGCGGGAACTCCGCGCCGCGGCACACGCCGTCGGGCGGACGGCCGGTCGAGGAGGGCTTCGTCGATGAGATGGCCGTCGAAGAGCTCGTCGAGGCGATCGTCGCGCAGCGCGTGCAGCAGTCCGCGCCGGGCTTCACGTCCACGCGCGCGCGCGCCGTCGGCGTGTACGAGTCGGGGCCGGTCCGGTCCGTCGCGCCGCCGCCGCCGCGTGAGGTCGCGCCCCCCGAGGCGGCGCCCCCGGTGGCGCCCGCGCGTCCGTCGGCGCGCCCCTCGGCGATCGAACCGCGCCCCTCGGCGCCGCCCCCGACCAACGGAGGCGCGGCCCCGAACCTCCTCGAGGCGCTCGACGCCGGATCGTCCGGGGACCTCGACTTCCTGGTGGACGCGATCGTCGCCGGAGCGGAGAGCGCTCCGCGCGGCGCGAAGCCCAAGACGGTCGAGCGCTCCACGGCGCCGCTCGAGTTCGACGACGACATGGACGACAGCGGGTTCGAGATCGAGCGCAACGAGACGCCGTTCCCGCCCGGCTTCGAGCGGCCGGTGGTGGAGCCGCCGCGGTCTTCGTCTTCACCGGAGCACGGGCGATCGTCTTCGTCGCCGGAGCACGCACGTTCGTCGTCGTCGCCGGAACACGGGCGTTCGTCGTCGTCACCGGAGTACGGGCGATCGTCTTCGTCGCCGGAGCACGTGCGTTCGTCTTCGTCGCCGGAGCACCTGCGCTCGTCCTCCTCTCCGGAACCTGCGCGTTCCTCGTCGTCGCCCGAGCCCCCGCGTGCGCCGCCGCGCGCGCCCTCGTCCTCGATGGACGCCCCGTGGGCGAACCAGCTCGGTCCGCAGGACGACACGACCGAGCCGCCGCGCGCGCCGCCGCCGCCGGTCTCTCCGCGGCCGAGCGATCTGGTGATCGAAGAGCCGGTCACGATGCCGCCGTACGCGACGCCGCCCGAGGGGACCGCCTCGGAGGCGGTCGAAGAAGCGGCGAGCCTGCATCGGCTCGCGACGGGCGACGTCGTGAGCGATCGCTACCGAATCCTCGGGTTGCTCGGGGAGGGCGGCGTGTCGGTCGTCTATCGCGCGGAGCACATTCTGCTCGGCAAGCCCGTCGCGCTGAAGGTGA
>JAUHYN010001324.1 GCA_030426505.1 bacterium
TACTGCGCCGCGGGCTTCTCGAAGGGCGGGACGCTGTGGTTCCCGTGGGGCGGGTACGGCGCGCTGTACGTGATCCTGCAGGATCCGATCTACGCGATCGCGGACTTCTCGTTCCTCGAGCACCCGGTGTTCTACTTCTTCACGCAGGTCGGCACGGGCGTCACGCACGTGTGGGAGATGAGCGCGCCGATCGTGCTCCTCGCCGCGTTCTACCGGCGCACCGCGGACCGCGGCGGACGGATGCGCGCGTGGTTCGAGCGGTTCCACGTGCGCGACGTCTACGTGTTGGTCGGCGTGATCTTCCACGTGTCGCTCGCGGCGACGATGTATCTGGGCATCTTCCCGTGGGCGATGCTCGCGTTCTTCCCGGCGTTCTTCCGGCCGGAGGAGATCGAGCGGTTCGGGGCCTGGGCCCGGGCGCGCCTTCACTGGTAGTCGTCGAGGATGTCGCCTTCGAAGCGCTTGCCGGTGAAGTGAATCCAGATCTCCGGGATCGGCTCGTCCTCCCACGGCGTGGTGGGCTTGGTCGACTCGGCCGCGGGCGGCGCCGCGGAGATGTCGGAGAGCGCTTCGAGCTCGGGCGCCTCCGCGGCGAGCTCGTCGGCGAGGCGGCGCGCAGCCTCGGCGCTGCCCTCCTCGAACTCGGGCTCCGGGGGGAGCGGCGCGGGCTCTTCTTCGGCGAGGTCGGGGACGGGGAGGCGATCGTCTTCGTCGACGTCCTGCTGCTTCGGGAGCGACGACGCGCGCCACGTGGGCAGGTCCTCCATCAGGATCTTGATGAGGCCGAGCTTCGTCATCTCCAGCACGGCGATGAACGTGACGATCAGTTCGGAGCGGTTGAGGATGCCGTCGAGGAGCTGCACGAGCGTGAACTTGCCCTCGCGCGCCTCGCCGAACGCGACGACGTAGTGGATGCGCTCCGCGATCGACACCGACTCGAACGAGATCTCGTGGTGCATCGCCGGCGTGCGCCGGAGGAGCTTCGCCATCAGCTCCACGAGCTTGAAGATGCTGACGCTCTTGAGGCCGGGGTCGAGGTCGTCGACGAGGTCGATGTTCGGCGGGTTCCGCGCGAACACGTCGCGCCCGAGGCGATCGCGATCGGCGAGCTGGTGCGCGGCGTCGCGGTACTTCTGGTACTCGAGGAGGCGCCGGACGAGCTCCGCGCGCGGGTCGCCCTCTTCCTCCTCCTCCTCGACGGCGACGCCCTCCTTCACCGGGAGCAACATCTTCGACTTGATGTGGAGGAGCTCCGCGGCGAGCACGAGGAACTCGGCGGCGACGTCGACCTCGAGCGCCTTGAGCGCGTCGATCATCGCGACGTAGCGATCGGTGATGAACGCGATCGGGATGTCGAAGATGTCGAGCTCGTGTTTGCGGATCAGGTAGAGGAGCAGGTCCATCGGCCCCGCGAACTCGGAGAGCTCGACGCGGAACAGCTCGTGGATGCTCGACTCGGTGGGCTTGTAGTCACGCGGGATCCCGATCGGGGAGCGCACGTCGGGGCCGAGGAACTCTTCGACCTCGCGCTGGGCCTGCTCGGCGAGGGTGAGCTTCTCGTCCGCGGCGGCGTCGGGGGTCCCGGACTCGGAGGCCGGGGCGGACTCGGGCGCCGGGGCGGACTCGGACTCGGACGCCGAGGCGGATTCCGACTCCGCGTCGGACTGGGACGCCGCGTCGGACTGGGACGCCGCGTCGGACTGGGACGCCGCGTCGGACTGGGACGCCGCGACGGACTGGGACGCCGCGTCGGACTGGGACGCCGCGACGGACGCGGACTCCGGTTCGGACTCGGACGCCGCGTTGGACTCGGACGCCGCGTCGGGCTCGGGCTCGGGCTCGGGCTCGGGCTCGGGCGTGGTGGAACCCGCGGATTCTTCGGTGGATCCCGGCTCCGGAGCCGGATCCGAACCGCCCGCCGATCCCGGCTCCGACGCCGACGATCCGGTCCCCTCCGCCGTCACCGGCTCGGCCCCGGCCTCGCCGTCCGGCTCCGCGCCGCGCGCTTCGCCCGCGTCCGGGCCCCGTTCGGGCCCCGGATCGGGGGTCTCGCTGCTGGGCCCGCCCGCCACGAAAGTCACCCAGAACCACGCCCGCCGCCTCCCTGGCAAGCGCCCACTTCACCCTGCGTGACAGGGCCCCGGACGAGGTGCTAACCCCGCGGAAGATGAGCACCAACGCGCGCTTCGTGGTCCCCGGGCGGCCGATGAACCTCGCCCAGGTCTTCCTGTTCGATCGCCTCGCGGAGGGCCGCGCGG
>JAUHYN010001325.1 GCA_030426505.1 bacterium
ACGAAGCAGGACGCCGAGCGCTTCGCGGAGCACAAGAAGTCGGTCGACCCGAAGTTCACGGTCGTGAAGAGCCTCCGGAACACCGCGGCGGGGATCGCGCGCACGAAGGATCCGAAGCTCCTCCCCGGGTGCGGGATGCTCACCATCCTCTTCTACGAAGTCGAGGGCGTCGAAGGCCTCACGACGGACGCGGACAAGCTCGAGTTCATCGTGTCGCAGGGCTTCGCGACGCCGTTCGTCGACTTCGGCGACGTCGCGAAGATGATCGCGCTCTGGAAGGACTACGAAGACCGCAAACGGAAGGCGCTCGACTACGAGATCGACGGCCTCGTCGTGCGGGCGAACGACCTCGACACCTTCGCGCTCCTCGGCGAGCTCAACCACCGCCCGCGCGCCGCGGTGGCGTTCAAGTTCGGCAACGAGATGCAGGTGACGACGCTCCGCGGGATTCAGTGGAGCACCGGCGACTCCGGGCGCATCACACCCATCGCGCAGATCGAACCGGTGTTCCTCGCGGGCGCTGAGGTTCGGCAAGCCAGCTTGCACAACATCGCGAAGGTGCGGTCGATGCAGATCGGCGTCGGCGACCAGGTGTTGGTGTCGCGACGGAACGACGTCATCCCGTACGTGGAGAAGGTCGTCGTCCACGGGCCGAACGAGGAAGAGGCGCCATCCACCTGCGCGGCGTGCGGCGAGGGCGTGGTGGTCTCGGGCGAGTACCTCGTGTGCGAGAACCTGATGTGTCCCGCGCGGCGGCTCGGCCGCCTCAAGACCTGGGTGAAGCACCTCGGCCTCCTCGAGTGGGGCGAGAAGACGTTCGTGCGCCTGCTCGACGAGGGCCTCGTGTCGGAGCCCGCGGATCTCTACCGGCTGACCGTGAAGGACATCGCGGGGCTCGCCGGCTACGGCGAGCTCTCCGCGCAGAAGCTCCTCGCGCCGCTCGAAGACAAGCGCGAGCTCCCGCTCCCCACGTTCATCGCCGCGCTCGGGATCCCGTCGGTGTCGAAGGAGACCGCGAAGCTCCTCCTCGGCGCCGGCTACGAGTCGGTCGAGGCGATCCTCGCGGCGTCGCCCGAGTCGCTCGCGGAGATCGAGGGGCTCGGCGCGATCAAGGCGGAGAAGATCCTCACCGGCCTCGCGTCACGCCACGAGGAGATCCAGCGGCTGCTCGAGGTGGGCGTCCGGACCACAACCCTCGAAGAGTCCGGCCCGCTCGCGGGGTTGTCGTTCTGCTTCTCCGGTCCCGCCTCGCGGCCGCGGAAGGAGCTCCAGGCCATCGTCGAGAACAACGGCGGCCAGGTCGCGGCGGGCGTGAAGAAGGGGCTGACCTACCTCGTGCTCTCCGACGCCGCGTCGACCTCGTCGAAGGCGCAGAAGGCGAGGAAGCTCGGGACCGAGATCATCGACGAAGGCGCCTTCGAGGCGCTGGTGACCGAACGCGGCGGCACGGTCGAAGTCAGCTGAAACCCGTTGATCCCGCCGCCCCGCCGACCTACACGGGCGCGCGATGATCGTCATGAAGTTCGGCGGGTCGAGTCTCGCCAACGCCGCGCAGCTCACGAAGGTCTACGAGATCGTCGCGTCCCGGAAGGACCGCAAGCCGGTCGTGGTGTGCTCGGCGCACAAGGGCGTGACGGATCTGTTGATCCGCTCGGCCGAGGCCGCGCTCGCCGGCGAACCCGACGCCACGCCGGTGATCGATCGCCAGCGCGACGTCCTCCGCGGCATCGGCGCCGACGACTGGATGCTCGATCACTTCTTCAAGGAGCTCGACGATCTGTTGCGCGGCATCTCGCTCGTCCAAGAGGCGAGCCCGCGCGTGATGGACTACGTGCAGAGCTTCGGCGAGCGCATGAGCGTCCGCGCCGTCGCGTACCACTTCACGCGCAAGGGCATGAAGGCGGAGGCGCACGACGCCTTCGACCTCGGCTTCATCACCGACGATCAGTTCGGCGCCGCGCGCCCGGTCGAAGACTTCGAGGCGCGCATGAAGGCGGCCTTCGAGGCGCGCGTCACCGACGACGTCATCCCGGTCGTCACCGGCTTCATCGGCAAGACCGAGTCCGGCGTGATCACCACGGTCGGCCGCAACGGCTCCGACTACACGGCGTCCTGCTTCGCGGCGGGGCTCGGCGCGGAGGAGTGCCAGATCTGGACGGACACCGACGGCGTCATGACGGCCGATCCGTCGCTCGTCGCGGGCGCGCAGAGCATCCCGCACATGAGCTTCGCGGAGGCGAGTGAGCTCGCGTACTACG
>JAUHYN010000158.1 GCA_030426505.1 bacterium
AGGGCATTCGCTTGAGGCGCGCGGGGATCGACGCGCCGATCCTCGTCCTCGGCGGGCTGATCGGAAACCAGATCGTCCACTTCCTCGACTACGACCTCGCGGTCACCGCCGCCTCCCCGTTCAAGCTCGACCAGATCGAAGAAGTCGCCGCGCAGCGGAACAAACGCGCGCGCGTCCACCTCAAAGTGGACACGGGCATGGAACGCATCGGCATCCACTGGGACCACGCGGAGCGGCTCTTCGAAGCCGCGCTCCGCGCGAAGCACTGCGACATCGAGGGCGTCTTCTCGCACTTCGCGTCGTCGGACTCCGCGGACCCCACGTACACGCGGCTCCAACTCGAGCGCTTCGAGGAGGCGACGGCGTTCTTCGCGCGCCGCTCGGAGCCCACGCCGCCTCGCCACATCGCGAACTCCGGCGCGATCCTCGGCCACCCCGACACGTACTTCGACCTGGTGCGCCCCGGGTTGATCCTCTACGGCGTCTACCCGTCGCCGCACGCGCCGCGCTCGATCGTCCTCGAACCCACGCTGTCGCTCCGCACGCGCGTCGTCTACTTCAAGGTCGTGCGCGCCGGGCACCCCGTCAGCTACGACTCGACCTGGGCGCCGACCGAGAACACCCGCGTGGTCACGCTCCCCGTCGGCTACGGCGACGGCTACCCGCGCCGACTCTCGAGCCGCGCCGAGGTCCTGATCCACGGCCACCGCCACCCGGTCGTCGGGCGCATCACGATGGACGCGTTGATGGTCGACATCGGCCCCGACGGCACCGCGTACAACGGCGACGAAGTCGTCCTCCTCGGCAAACAAGGCGACGAATCGATCGCCGTCGAGCAGCTCGCGGAGTGGCTCGAGACGATCCCCTACGAGGTCCTCACCTCGATCAACACCCGCGTCCCGCGGTACTACGAGACCGACGCGTGCTGAGCGCCCGAAGATCCAGAATGGCGCGCCGCGTGCTCGCCCGCGAGAGCGTCCCGAGCGACGAGGTCGTCCTCCCGCGTCCGTCGCGACGCACGACGCCTCAGCCGCCGAAGGGCCCGTGCGTCGACCTGCTCCACCCCGAGCCGCGGATGACGATCGACGACGACCTCCTCGTCCCGCAGCTCGCGTTCGCGTTCGCGGGCGGCGACGCGTCCGACACGATCGAGCACTACCTCTCCGAGGTCTGCCTCGAGAAGTCGCAGTGGGATCCGACCTCGTTCGCGAAGCACCTCTTCGTCGATCACCTCATCCAGGTCGCGTGCGTCCCGAACGTCGATGGCAAGCCGGTCGCGATCGATCAGAAGACGCTGCTCGCGTTGCTCACGCACCCGCCCGCGGACCCCGCGATCCTCGAACACCGCCGCGCGATCCTCACGCGCCTCGCCGAAGACGAAGACCGCCGAACCGAGCTCGTCGAGTTGTACCGCCGCCTCGAGAAGCTGCGCCGCCTCTTCCTCGTCACACAGCACGAGAGCCGCGACGAGCTCTTCCACCGCCGGCTCTCCACGCTCGCGGCGATCCGCGCGATCGTCGAACACATGGCCGAGGGCTTCGAGGACGCCTCGCCCCTCGGTCGCGTCCGGGAGATCGGCGAGCAGATCGTCGCGTCGGACGGCTTCTCGAAGCTGTGCGATCTGCTCGACCACGAGCGCCACCTCGCGAGCGTCGACCTCAGCCTTCAACTCGGCGCGAACGGGCGCGTGCGACGCTTCGCCGTCGGACGCATCGCGGAGAACAGCGACAACGCGTACTACGAGTCGCCCGCGCGTCGACTGCTGTCGCGCATCGCGCTGTGGCTGCGCGGCTACCGGTTCAACGAGAGCGAGCTCGTCGACCGTTGGATCGACGGCGTGTACTCCGAGATCGAGCCGCTGCTCCCCGGGCTGTTGCAGCTGGTCGGGCAGGTCGAGTTCTACCTCTCGGCGCTCGCGTTCTCGGAGCACTGCCGCGCGAAGGGGCTCGAGGTCTCGATGCCGGACCTGTCGTCGGACGGGCCGCGCCGCATCGAGGGGCTCTTCAACCCGCTGCTCTTCGCGCAGGACGTCACGCCGATCCCGTGCGACATCGACGCGGCCGGGCCCGGCGCGATCACGCTGGTGACCGGCCCGAACAGCGGCGGCAAAACGCGCCTCCTGCAGGCCCTCGGGCTCACGCAGATGCTCGCGCAGGTCGGCTTCTTCGTGCCGGCGCGCCGCGCGTACTTGCGGCCGGTGCCCGGGATCTTTTGTTCGCTGGTGCAGGAGGAGGCGTTCGATCAAGCGGAGGGCCGGCTCGGCACGGAGCTGCTCCGCATCCGTCGCCTGTTCGAGCGCGCGAGCCCCGGCGCGCTGGTGATCCTCGACGAGCTCTGCTCGGGCACGAACCCGTCCGAAGGCGAAGAGATCTTCATGCTCGTGATCTCGCTCCTCAACGAGCTCGCGCCGGAGACGTTCGTGACCACGCACTTCCTCGGCTTCGCGCACCGCCTCCAAGCGCGCGCGGAGGAGCTCGGCCTGGCGTTCCTGCAAGTGGAGCTCGATGAACGCGAGCACCCGACGTACGGCTTCGTCCCGGGCGTCGCGTCCACGTCGCTCGCGGCGCAGGCCGCGGCGCGGCTGGGGGTCACGCGCGAGGAGCTGTTGTCGTTGGTGAAGCGGAAGACTTCGTGAGGTCCCCGAATCCCATTCGTGATCCCCGTCCTCGGTTTCGTCTCGCGACTTCGCGAGTGCAAACGGGGAACATCATTCCCAGTCGTGATCCCCGTCCTCGATTCCGTCTCGCGAATTCACAGGCGCGAATGGGGAACGGGGACGACGGAATCGAAACGGGGACAAGAATTCGAATTCACTCCGTGAGGAAATCGAACACGTACGCCGAGCCGCTGTCCCGCGCGACGCCCGATCCATCGTAGCCGCCCACCACGAACGCCGGCGCGCCGTTGATCCAGCCGCCGTGGACCGGCTCCCCGAGCAGGCCCTCGGTGCGCGACGACTCGCCACCGAAGCTCGCGATCGGTTCAGGCGTCAGGCCCGCGGCCGAGTAGAGGAACACGCGCGCGCCGCCGGAGAGGGTCGTGCCGCCGACATCGCCGCGCGGGGAGCCGACGACCACCGCGGCCGGGAACTTGCCGCCGCCGATCAACGCGACGCTCCGGCCCGCGAGCTCGCCCGCGGCGCGGCCGACCGCGACCAGCGGCGGGGACATGGAGTCGAGGAACGGTGACCAGCTCGTCGGCGTCGCCGCGACGCCGATGCGCGGGAGGCTCGCGAGGTAGCTCCCGTACGCGACGATCGCGCCGCCCACCGTGTTGCCGCCAGCCGCGAGGGCCGGCAGGCCGATCGCGAGCTCGGGGCGGCCGTCGCCGTCGAAGTCCACGTCGCCGCCGCCGAGTCCGTAGCCGCCCTGCGCGTTGGTGAGCGTGGATCGCATGACCGCCATCATCGGGCTCGCGAGGCAGCCCGCGCCGCCGAAGCCGAAGAGGACGCGGACCTCGCCTTCGTTGTTCTCGACCGGGTCGGCGAAGGGCGCGCCCGCGGCGAGGTCGTCGCAGCCGTCCTGGTTCACGTCGCCGATCGCCGCGACGGTGCGGCCGAGTTGATCGTTGCTCACGCGACCGAGCGAGCGTACGTGCGGATCGCAGATCACCGTGATGCGCCCGCTCTGATCCCGCGCCCGCCCGCGGACGACCGCGACCATGCCCGCGTTGCCGCCGTTTTCGTCGTCGTCGTAGTTGCCGACGACGAGGTCGTCGAAGCCGTCGCCGTCGAAGTCGAAGCCGCCGTCGAGTGCGTTGAGGCCGTCGCCCGCGACCGGGCCGTAGTAGATGAAAGCGGGCTCCGAAGACGGGACACCGACCGGCTCGCCGCGGAACACGTAGACCGCGCCCGCGTTGTTCGACGCGCCGGCGCAGCTCGGCTCCGCGACGTACGTGTTGCCGTCGAACGAACCGGGCCGATCCTCGAAGCGCGCGACGACCGCGAAGTCCGCGACACCATCGTTGTCGAAGTCGCCCGCGGGTGCGACCGCGCGACCGAAGTAGTCGGCGGTGGAGTGCGTGAGGAAGCCGCTCAGCTCGAGCGTGGGCGTCGTCGCGAAGCCGGTCGCGGAGCCCGTGTACAAATAGGCCGCGCCCGAGAGCCGCCCGTTGCCGGGGTGTTGCTCGGCGCCGACGACGAGGTCTTCGAAGCCGTCGCCGTTCACGTCGCCGACGATCTGGACGTCACTCCCGAAGAAGCCGCCCGACGCCTCGCCGGGGTGCTCGAGCGCGGTGACCGTCGCGGCGTCGCCCGTCGTCACGAAGAACGGCGCACCGACCTCCACGCCGTCGGCGCCGCCGTACGCCGCGAAGGTCACGACGTCGCGGCGGCCGTCGCCGTCCCGGTCGTCGACGATCGTGACGTCGAGGCCGATGCGATCGTTGGCGTTCGGGGTGCCGATCCTGATCGGCTCCGCGGCCGGATCCGGGAGGCCACCGCCGCGCCCCGTGAAGATCGCGATGGTGCCCGACGCGTTCGCCTCCCCCTGCACCTCGTCGACGGGGTTGCCGGTGACGAGGTCCGGGACGCCGTCGCCGGTGACGTCGCCGATCGCGACCGCGAAGCCGAACCAGTCGAAGCCCTGGTCGTTCTCGAACTGGAAGTCCGCGGGCGTGTAGCTCTCGAGCGCGTCGATTGCGCCGGTGAAGTCGCGCCCGAGGTAGACGCGCACCGCGCCGTGCTGGTCGCTGTTGCCGGCGTCGAAGCCGAAGTTCGAAGCGGCGATGTCGTCCTTGCCGTCCTGGTCGAGATCGCCGACCGCGAGGTGTCGCCCGAACTGGCCGCCGAGGTCACCGGCGTCGTCGTTCGCCCACGCGAGGACGGGGCGATCCGAGAGGCCCATCGTGCTCCCCGCGATGACGGCGATCAGGCCGTCCTGCGTGTTGGCGTTCTGGTCCCACTCGTGCGCGCCGACCACGAGATCGCACACGCCGTCGCCGTTCACGTCGCCGGTCGCGAGCTCGGCGCCGAAGCGCATCCCCGGGACGCCCATCCACCCGCCGGAGCCGTCCGGGACGTCGCCCCACACGATCTGATCCGCGAGATCCGCGAAGCCCGTGTCGCCGTTGAAGTAGACGAACGCGCCGCCCTGGTCGTTGCTTCGCGTGGCTCGGACGCGGTCCTCGGTGAGGTAGCCGCCGATGACGAGGTCGTCGCGGCCGTCGTCGTCGAGGTCGCACGCCTCGACCGACCAGCCGTAGTAGTCCGCGCCGAAGCGCCCCGCGAGCGTGCGCCACGGCGTGGGCTCGAAGAAGCCGCCGGGGACGCCCTTGTAGATGAGCGCCGCGCCGACGTCGGTTCCGCCGATGTCCATGCGCGGCGAGCCGACGACGAGGTCCGTCTGCCCGTCCTGGTCGAAGTCGCCGAGCGCGATGTCGTTGCCGAAGAGCTCGCGGCGCGTCTCGCCCGCGAGGATCTGCGCGGGCGTCGGATCGAAGCCGCTATCGGTACCGCGGTACACGAATACCGCGCCGGAAAGGTACCCGTTCACGGACGCTTCGGGGTGCGCGACGACGACGTCGCCGCGACCGTCGCCGTCGAGGTCGCCGGCGGCGAGCGTGCGCGAGTACGACAGCTGCGGGCCGTGGCGGATCGGCGTGTAGCTCTGCGAGCCGCGGGCCTGCACGCGGAACTGAGCCGTTTGTCCCGTATAGGTGTCGCGCAAGGTGACTTGCTCGCGGCCGTCGCGGAGGCCGCGGACGATGCGGCCGTCCTCGAGGGCGAAGGTGGACTGCGCTTCGACGACGTCCACGAAGCCGCTCCCGCCGATGATGCCGAGCTCGAACGTCTCGCCCACTCCGACGAACACGAACGGCGGCGCCGGCGCCATCGTCGCGCCCTCGGCGACGACGACGGTCGCCTCCGAGGTCTGGCCGGTCTGGTTGTCGACGAGCTGGATGCGGTCGGTGCCTTCGGTCGGGCCGGCGGTGTAGTCGCCGTTCGCGGAGAGGCGCGCGCCGGTGCCGTCGACGAGGAGCGCGAACGAGAAGTCACCGGTGCCGCCCACGCCGACGAAGCGCCAGGACGTGTCGGGCGGTGCGGTGACGTCGAACGGGCGGATCTGCAGCGGCTCGACGACCCGGATGTCCACGCGCGCTTCGCCGATGCAGCCGTCGTCGGTGATGAGGACGCGGTCGATCGAGTCGCCCTCGCCGCCCGCGAGGTAGGCGCCGGACAGCGCGTTCACGATCGCGTCGGAGGCGTTGACCTCGAGGCTGAAGCGGTAGGCGCCGGTGCCGCCCTGCGGTCGCACGGTGTACAGGCCGTAGGGCAGGACTGCGGCGGTCGTGGGCGTGACCGCGAGGGCGGGCGCGCAAGGTTCGAGCATTCCGCCGCCGTCCGGAGTGCCGGCGTCGCGGGCGGGGTCGCCGTCGCGTCGCTCGAAGCCGGCGTCGCGGACGGAGCCGCCGTCCCGGTCACCGGACGGGTCCGTGATTTCTCCGGAACATGCGAAGATGGCGCAGCTCGACGCTGCGATGAACAGGACCCGAATCCGCATGAACGCTATAGAGTCGAGGCGAGGAATTGGGTCCCGCATGCGCGCGAACTCTACGCCAATGCGAAGCACGGTTCACGCGGCGCTCCTGCTCGCGACGATCGCCTGTGACGCGACGCCTTCGGTGGCGCCCCGAGACGGAGGTGTCCCGCCGCCGCCCGAATACGACGTCATCAAGGCGTCGCTCGAAGCGGTCGTCGATCCGCTCGCGGCGCGCCCGGTGACGTATGCCTTCGGCCTCGAGGCCGGCGCGGTGCTCGCGGATGGGCCCGACGGTCTGTTCCGCGTGGACACGTCGACGGTGGTCGAGCTCGGGGATCGGGCGGGTGCCGTCGCGTCGGTGGTGGAGGTCGACGGAACGCCGCTCATCGCGGGGGCGTTCGGGTTGTTTGCGTTGGTGGGCGATTCACTGGCGGCGTCGCCGATTTCGGATGTCATCGGTGCGGTGGTGCCGACCGATCTCGCGACCGCGGACGGCCGCGTGTGGATCGCGAGTCAGCGCGGGTTGAACGTCTGGTCGTCGGGCTCGAGCGCTTCGATCGCGCCGGCCGGGCTGCCGACGGCCGACGCGAAGCTGTCGTTCGGCGCGCGCGTCGCGGGCGTGCCCGCGATGTGGGTGTTGTCGGGCGGGCAGGTCTACGGCGTGTCTCTGGATGGCGCGAAGGCGTACCCCCAGGCGTTCGGTGCCGACATCCGGTCACTTGCCACCGCAACGGACGGAACCTTATGGATCCGCGGCGCCGTTCGCGTCGTCGCCGCGGACGACGGCGCCGTGTGGGTCGAGACGATGCAAGCGGTCTGGCGACACCACGATGGCGCGTTTCGCGAAGTGCTCGGCGCCGTGCGTCCACTGCACGAGGCGAGCATCGAGGGCAGCGTGCTCGCGGGCGACGACCGCCTCGTCCGCGTCTTCCCGGAGCTACGCGTCGCGTTCGACGGCGTCGAGGACGGCGCGCTCCTCAGGACCACCACCACGATCGCGCTGCGGCCGCTGCTCGCCGATCGCGTCGCGACGTTGGTCGCCACGCTCGACGGCGCGACGATCGAGGCCGGGACCGGCCCGTGGTCGGTGACGATCGATCCCACGACCCTCGAGGACGGCACCCATACTCTAGAGGTCACCGCGACCTACGACGACGGCCGCACGGCCGAGAGCGCGCTGCGCTTCTCCTACTTCGCGGGGCCGGTGCCGAACTGGGTCGAGGACGTGGAGCCGTTGATGACCGCGCACTGCGTGGTGTGCCACGGCGAGCGCGCGAGCGCGCGGCCGCTGGACTCGTTCGCGCTGTGGCAGTCCGAGATCGATTTGATTCTGTTCAACGTTCGGGAGGGCCGCATGCCCTTGATGCCGAATCGTCCGCTGAACGCGGGCGAGATCGCGGTCATCGAGGGCTGGGCGGCGGCGGGGTTCCCGCTCGATGGGGAGTAGAGCGATGAAACGAAGCTGGATTCTGGGGCTCGTCGGCGCAGCGCTGTGTTGCACGTCGAGTCTCGCGACGGCGCAGCTCCCCAACGAGGAGCAGCTGTGTCGCGCGGACGAGCCGCGGCTCGACAAGTATGGGTACCTCCGCAGCTTGTACCTCGATCTGCTCGGGACGGTCCCGAGCCCCGAGGACTACGCGGCGCTCGACGAGCTCGACGACGTCTCCCCCGAGATGATCGACGCGATGCTCGAGACCGAGGCGTTCGTGACGCGCGCGGTGCGCATCCACCAGGCGTTCCTCTGGAACAACGTCACGAACGTGAACCTGATGAACTACCGCACGTCGTTCCGGCGTACGGGGCAGCTGTACTGGCGCTACCGCCCGGCGCTCGTCTACCGCGGAGACTTCGTCCCGTGCCGCGACGAGCCGGCGCAGTTCGACGCGAACGGCGAGATCGTCTTCGTCGATGAGGGCAACGGCGTGCAGCGCGAGGGCTGGGTCGAGGTCCGGCCGTACTGGGATCCGACTTCGCTCATCCGCGTGTGCGCCGCGGACGCGCAGACCCACGCCGTCTCCCCGACCGGCGTCGACTGCGCGACGAACTCCGGCTTCAACGATCCGAAGTGCGGCTGTGGGCCGGAGCTCGGGCTCTGCCGCTACGGCGCGTACGACGCGGTGCAGCGGTCGCTCGGGATCGACGTGGACCTGCGCGTCGCGAAGATCATCCGCGAGGACCGCCCGTACACCGAGCTGTTCACGAGTCGCACCGCGTTCGTCGATGGCCCGATCGTCCACTACCTGCAGCGCCAGCGCGGCGTGCCCGCGAACGTCACGCTCGAGCCGCTCGCGTACGATCTCGAGCGCCTCCCGGAGCTCGCGTACGCGGAGGACACGTACAACTTCCAGGAGATCGAGCTCCCCGACGGTCACGCCGGCGTGTTGACGAGCCCGGCGTTCCTGCTCCGCTTCCAGACGAACCGCGCCCGCGCGAACCGCTTCTTCGAGGCGTTCCTTTGCGCGCCGTTCAGCCCGCCGTCGGGCGGCCTCCCCGGCGGTGACCCGAACGCGATCCCGCATCCGGATCTCCAGCAGCGCGAGGGCTGCCGGTACTGCCACGCGCTGCTCGAGCCGGCCGCGGCGCACTGGGGTCGCTGGGCCGAGCGCGGCGCGGGCTTCCTCGACGCCGAGACGTTCCCGTCGCAGCGCGAGGACTGCCGGACGTGCGCGATGACGGGGCAGAACTGCAGCCGCGAGTGTCGGCTCTACTACGTGACGCGGCCGCTCTCGTCGGTGGAGATGGCGTACGCCGGGCACCTCAACGCGTACAACTTCCTGCGCGAGAGCCACCAGCTGAACGTGGACCTCGGGCCGAAGCACCTCGTGAACACGGCGATCGTCGACGACCGCTTCCCGCGGTGCTCGGCGCAGCGCGCGATGGAGGGGCTGTTCGGTCGCGACCTGAGCCCGGACGAGCGGACGTGGCTCGAGCAGCTCGGGCGCGCGTTCGTCGCGTCGAACTACTCGTACAAGTCCTTGGTGAAGGCGATCGTGACGAGCGACGTGTACCGGAGGGTCCGCTGATGAAGCGCATGGGTTGGATGGGCGCGCTCGCGCTCGCGTCGCTCTACGGCTGCCCTGCGGACAAGGTGTCGGGCGTGGGGCCGGTGCCGCCGCCGCCGGGCGTCCCGGATCCGGTGGAGGTCGTCGTGACCACGGACGGGACGGGTGAGTTGCTGCCGCCCGAGGCGCGACCGGAGGACCCGTTCCGCCGTCGCCGCCGGATGGATCTCGATCAACTCGACGCCGCGATTCGCCGCGTGACGGGCGGGATCGGTTGGACGGAGCAGCGCGGGAACCAGGAAGTGAATCTCTTCGAGGAGCTCGCGTCGACGCTCGGCAAGCCGGACTACATCCAGAGCACGGACGAGAACCTCGACCCGTCGGCGATGTTCCAGAAGTTCATGGACGACGCGTCGCGTGCGGTCTGTGACGACCTGATGGCCGAAGAGGAGCGTCGCGCCGAGGAGGACCGGGTGTTCTTCGTCCACGCGACGCCCGCGACGACGTACGCCGATCATCCGCAGGCGGTGGAGGCGAACCTGATCGCGCTGATGTTGCGGTTCCACGGGCGCAAGCTCGCGCCCGGCGCGCCGGAGCTCGAGCCTTGGAAGTGGTTGTTCGAGAGCGCGGAGCACGTGACGGCGTCGCAGCCGGCGGTGTGGCGGACGCTGTGTGTCGGGCTGTTCACGCACCCCGACTTCTACACGTACTGAGTGAGGTGGCCTGAAGTGACGAACGAGATGAAACCAGGCATCACGCGCCGGAATCTACTGAAAGGAACGCTCGCGCTCGGCGGTGGCCTCGCGGCGTTCGGTGGCCTCGGTCCGCTGTCGCGGCTCGCGCGCGCGGAGACCGGGAAGGACACGTACTACGTCTTCGCGTACTTCTCGGGCGGCTGGGACATCCTGCTCGGGCTCGACCCGCGCGACCCGGCGGTGTTCACCGAGGAGAACTCGCGATCGACGCGCATCCTCCCGGCGTACGAGCTGCTCGAGAGCGGCGACGGTCAGATGGTGACGGCGGGCGGTATCACGTTCGGCCCGCACATCGGGAGCCTCGCGGCGCACGCGAACAAGCTCGCGGTGGTGCGCGGGATGAGCATGGAGACGCTCACGCACGAGGCGGGGCGGCGTCGGTTCATCACGGGCAAGCCGCCGAGTGGGCTGCAGGCGCGTGGATCCTCGGCGGCGACTTGGCTCGCGGCGCGCTACGGGCAAGAGGAGCCGATCCCGAACCTCTCGATCCGGGTCGAGTCGTACAACGTGGATCAGCCGAACTACGCGACGGCGCTGTCGGCGAACGGGGTGCCGGATCTGATCCGCGCGCTGCGCCCGGCGGATCCGCAGCTCGACGTGCTGCAGGCGAATCAACTCGATCACTTGCTCGCTTCGGTCGCGGAGTGCCGCGGCGCGAAGCGCTCGCCGACGTGGCAGGCGGCGGAGACCGGTCGTCAGAAGGCGCGTCAGATGACGGTCGGCGCGTTGGATCGGTTGTTCGACTTCTCGGCGCCGTCGATGGAGGCGATCCGGGATCACTATTCGATCGGCACCGGGAGCGCGGGGCTGCAGTCACCCGAGGCGCAGGCGGCGATGGCGGCGCAGGCGATCAAGGGCGGCGTGTCGCGCGTGGTGAGCGTGCAGGTCGCGAACGGCTTGGACACGCACTTCGACGAGTGGGCGTCGGACCAGGGGCCGAATCAGCAGC
>JAUHYN010000159.1 GCA_030426505.1 bacterium
GCCTCTGACTATGCAGCCCCTCCCGCTCACGCTCCGCCAACTGGAGTACGTGGTCGCCGTCGACGACCAGTCCAGCTTCTCGCGCGCGGCCGAACAGTGCCGCGTCTCCCACCCCTCGCTCTCCGCCCAAGTCCAACAACTCGAGGAGGCGCTCGGCGTGCGCCTGTTCGAGCGCAGCAAACGTCGCGTCCTCCGCACGCGCGCCGGCGACACGCTCCTCCCCCGCGCCCGCGAGGCGCTGGTCGCCGCCGCCGCGCTCGTCGACGCCGCGGAAGCGCTCCAAGATCCGTTCGCGGGCGTGTGGCGCGTCGGCGTGATCACGACCGTCGCGCCGTACCTCCGCCCCACCGCCGCGCCCGTGCTCACCGAAGGCTATCCGAAGCTCTCCGTCCGCTGGACCGAGGGCCTCACGCACGAGCTCCTCCCGAAGATCGAGACGGGCGAGCTCGACGCCGCGATCGTCGCGCTCGAGGCGGACCTCGGCGACGTCGACAAGGCGACGATCGTCCGCGACGAATTCGTGCTCGCGGTGAGCGCTCAGCACCGGCTCGCCAAGGGCAAGACTCGGATCCGCGGCGACATCCTCGCCGACGAGCACGTCCTCCTCCTCGACGACGGCCACTGCCTCCGCGACCAGGCGATCGCGTACTGCTCCACGAAGAACGCGACGGAGCTCGGCTTCCGCGCTACGAGCCTCCCCACGCTCACCGAGATGGTCGTCGCCGACGTCGGCGTCACGCTCCTCCCGGAGATCGCGCTCGACAAGGAGCTCCGCGGCCGCAAGTTGACTTACCGGCGCTTCGTCGCGCCCGCCCCGTTCCGGACGATCGGCCTCGTGTGGCGCAAGGGCTCGGCGCGCGCCGAGGCATTCGAGGAGATCGCGGCGACGCTGAAGGAAGCGCTCGAGCGATAGCGATCGCGCTCAGAACGTCACGCGGACCGCGTTCGTGATGATCGTGTCGAGCCGCTTCACCGTCGGCGGCGGCCGGCTGTCGTAGAGGATGCTCACGGTGGTCACGAACGACAGCGCGTCGGTGACGGTCACGCTGACCTCCCCCTCCGAGAGGAAGCGATAGTCCGAGAAGTCGGCGAATCGCGGTTGGATGTAGACCGTGTTCACGAGCGTGACCTCCGGATCCTCGAGGTAGAGCTTGAGCGACAAGTAATTGCTCCAGCGCATCACCTCCGTGTGCGGGACGTCCACGCCGAGGTCGTCGTTCACGTCCTCGATCTCGAGCATCGGCGCGCTCCCGATCGTGACCTCCGCCCACGACGAATCGAACACCTCCGCGCGGACGCCGGCCCCCAAGAGCCAGCGCTGCGTGAGCCGAAGGAACTCGTTGTACTGCGACTGCGCGAAGGCCTCCGTCCCGAGGCGCGGGCTCCACATCCGCGTCCACCGCACGTGCGCGAAGCCGTTGTTGATGTAGCGGTCCAGCACGCGCCGGCCGAAGTTGAGGTGGCCGATCACGAGCACGAGGTCCTTCACCTCGCGCGGCGGCGGCTCTGCGTTCGTGCTCGTCGCGGTCTCCTGCGGGTGGAGCGTCACGTACTGCAGCCGCACCGCGCTCCCGATGTTGAGGAGGTCGACGTTGCCCTTCCTCAGGTAGAGCGAGAAGTCGATCGCGCCGCCAAAGCCCTCCTTGTCCCAGCTCCGCAGCTTCTCGGTGTTCACCTGCGCCGACGCGAGCTGCGGCACCAACACCAGCGCGAGCACCCCGAGCCACCTCACCGCTCACCTCCCCGCACGAAGCGATAGACCGACGCCGGCTTCGACGCCGTGATGCGCTTGCCCGGCGCCTTCTCGATGATCCCGTCCGTCTGCATCCGGTGGAAGCGTCGCCGGAAGTTGCCGGGGTCGTAGCTCTGCCCCTTGATGACCTCGTAGACCGAGCGGAGCTCTGGGATCGAGAACGTCTGCGGGACGAGCTCGAACGCGATGTCCGTGTAGTCGACCTTCCCACGGATCCGCTCGAGCGCCATCTGCACGATCTCGCCGTGGTCGAACGCGAGCGCGTCGAGGTCGAGCTGCTCGACCGAGTGCCACGCCGCGTCCGAGGCGTGCTCCCCCGCCGCCACGAACGGCGCGAGGTCCGGCCGCACGAGCGCGTAGTGCGCGACCGAGATGACGCGCGTGCGCGGATCGCGGCCCGCCTTGCCGAACGTGTAGAGCTGCTCGAGGAAGATCGATCCCGGGTCGAGGTGCGTCTCCTCGGAGAGCCGACGGGTCGCCGCCGCCTCGACGTCCTCCCCCTGGTCCGCCCCCTCCGCCACGCGCACGAAGCCGCCGGGCAGCGCCCACGCGCCGCGGAACGGGTGCTCCTCACGCTGGATGAGGAGGAGCTTGAGGTCGGCGTCCACGATCGTGAAGATCACGATGTCGACCGCGACGGAGGGCCGCACGAAGTCCTCCGCGCGGTACGCCTCGAGGAACGCGGCCTCGTCGGACGGGACGGCGCGCGCCTTCGACTTCTTGCTCGATCGCTTCTTCTTCGGGCGAGTGGCCACGAGAGGCTCTTAACGTGTTGAAGCGCGAGCCGCTAGAGCCGATTCGTGGCAGTTAGGGTCGAAAGAACCCCGCCTGCGGCCCCGCCTGGATCTGCCCCTGACTCGCGCGGATCGCGGAGCGGCTCACCATCTGGAACACGCGGCGCAGCCCGCTCGCCGTGGCGTTCGTCTGCACTTCGATCGAGCCGTCGGGGACTCCCATCGAGCGCGCGATCTTCGTGAAGTAGCCCGGGTCGCCCACGCCGACGAACGCGAGCACGAACTGCTCCGACGCGAGGAGGTCCTGCGTGAGTCGCTTACAGTCCGCGACGCGCCGCTTCGATCCCACGTCCGCGCCGTCGGTGATCACCACGGCGAGACTGCGGACCGGCGTGCCGGAGTCGCGCAGCTTCTGGGCGTACGCGACGTTCGCGAGGAGCGCGTCGCACCACGTGTCGTAGAGCTTGGTGGTCCCCGTCCCGCGGTAGTTCTTGGCGTCGAGGCGCGTCGCGTCCTTCACCGGCACGTAGCTGTGGATGAGGTGCGAAGCGTCGTCGAACTTCCACGACGACACGAGGATCGCGTCGTGCTCGCGGCTCCCCGCGAACGCGTCGAGCATCTCGTTGTAGCCGTCGCGCACGCCCTGTTCGAGGCCGCTCGAGGCGATGCTCGACGACGCGTCGATCAGGAGCGTCACGAGCGTGACGTCCGTGGCTTCGATGTCCTCTGCGTCCAGGCCGTTCGCGCCGGCGATCACCATCGGGCCGAGGTTGCCGAGCAACGCGCTCGACTGGTTCGTGAGGGTCCCGGCGCTGAGGGCGCCGCCGAGGAGTCCGTTGATCGTGGTTTGACTGGTCATCTCTTCACCTCCTTCACGCCGGTACGACGGCGTCGGTCGTCTTCACGATGTGCATGCCCGCCTTCGCGAACGCGGCGATCCCGGCGTCGGCGACGCGCGGGAAGTCGAGCTCGGGCGGGAGCGGGTCGAGCGGCGGCGCGGGCACCGGGCTCATCGCGTCCTCGAGGATCCACACCTTGTCGGCGAGCGACGGGTCCGTCTTCTCGATGTGGTCGCGGATGTCGTTGAGCGTGGACAACACGCAGTGCGACTTCGCCTGCCCGAACACGTACACGCGGTCGTACGACATCAACATCTTGAAGAACGCCGCGTTGAACGCGCCCACCGGCTTCCCGGAGAGTTCGAGTACCTCCGGCGACAACACCGAGTAGTTCTCGGTCATCGCGTGCGTGCCCTTCGTCTCGAAGTGCGTCTGGTGCTGCCGCGCCACGGCGTGGAAGATCGCGGCCTCCATCAACGCCGGCACCATCGCGTGCGACACACCGCCGAGCAGCGTGTGGAACGGCCAGATGGTGAGCACGTACTTGTTCGTGCGCTCGAGCCGCTCGCAGTACTCGAGCGACTCCTTCGGGTGCGTGATGGGCACCCACTTCCCGGAGCGCACGTCGTCCGCGGTGATCACCGTGAATGGCTCCGGCGGCGCGCCGTTCGCGTCCGACCACCACGCCGGGTGGAAGATCTGGAACACGCGGTGCGTGTCCATCGAGAAGTGCAGCCCCGTGAGGCGATCGAGGTTCGTGTACAGCCACGTGAGCGTGCGCTGCGTGTCCTCGACCGCGCCCGGGACGAACAGCGACGCCCCCGGCGTGCAGAACCCGATCTGCGTGTCGATGCCGAACGCGGCGATGCGGAACTCGTCGCGCGCGGCGGGGCGGATGCCGTGGCGGTCGCGGTAGGCGCGCGCCTCGGCGGCGACCTCCTGCGCGCGCTCGATGTAGACCTGATCGATTCGGCTCGGGTCGAAGAAGTTGGGCATCGGTCGATTCATGACTCTCTCCTTTGTAACTCGCTTCGCGCTCAGGTGAGCGCGAGCTCCTTGATGGTTCCGTGGGAAACCGCGTAGACGGCGCCGCCCGGTGCGAGCAGCAGGCGCGTGTCCGCGGCGACGAACGGTTCGGTGTCCGAGAAGCAGGTGTCCTCGCTGATCACGCCCTGCCCCGCCGACAGCAGCACGAGGCCGTCCTCGGTCGCGGTGAGGACGCGGCCGCCCATGATCACGCGGCCGCCCGGCGCGGCGAGGACGCGGTGATCGTCCGGTCGCCCGTCGAGCGTGCCGATCACGCGACCGTCGGCGCGCACCACGTGCAGGCGCGATCGAACGCGCCCGCGCTCTTCCGTAACCAACGAGAGCGCCGCGGTGTTCGCATCGAACACGGCGTCGGCGAAGCGCACCTTGCCGGTGATGCTCGGCAGGTCGACGAAGATCAGCCCCGCGCGCCCCGGCCGGAAGAGGAAGAACTTGGTGACGAGCCCGACGCGGTAGAAGCCGAAGCCGAGCTCGGGTCCCTGCGCGATCCAGGTCGTGCCGGCGATGACGGGCCCGACGCGGAGGCCGGTGGTGTCGTCGACGAGGTGGTCACCGTCCACGCGCGTGGCGCCCGCGGAGGACGCGGCGAAGGCGGTGTCGCCCTCGACGGTCGCGCACGGGACGCGCCCGAGCCCGCCGGGGCCCGCGAACACGAGGCGCTCGCCCACGCCGATCCACGTCGTGTCGTAGGTGAGGCCGTAGCGCGCGGTCGGGCCCGGGTCTTGCGCGTCGAGCGGGCGTCCGCCCTCGCGGTACAGCCAGCCGTCGCGCGACTCGAGCCACCGCAACTTGCCTTGCACGCGCGCGAGGAGGATGCGGCCGGTGGTCTCGAAGACGTCGGTGACGCGGCAGCGCCCGTGGTGGTGCGTGACCGGCCGCGGCGAGACGGTGCCGGAAGACAAGCACAGCGGACACACCGCGTGCGCGTGCTCCGCGCCGCACGCGCAGCGCGTCCAGCGGACGGCGAAGAGGTCGGTCGGTACCGGCCCGCGCGCGCCGCGCTCGAACGTGTCGAGGAAGAGCTCGCGCAACGCGTCGGGGAGGACGGCCGGGTCGGCGGCGGCCTTGGGGCGCTTCACGAGCTTCGACAACAGCGAAGCCCCGGCGGCGGCGCGGCGCAGGAACGTCGCGAGGCTCGGGTGGACGCCGCCGAACGGGTGGACGTAGAGCAGCGTGGAGAACAACAGGACGCAGAAGGCGTACCAGTCGTTCGCGGGCGTGAAGCGCGGCGCGGCGGAGAGGTCCACGCCGAACAGCGTCGGGTCGAGGAAGCGCTCGTGCGCGACAGGGCACGGCCAGCGGCCGAACTGCATCGAGTCGACGTCGATCAGGCGCACGTCGTCGCCGACGACGAGCACGTTGCCGTCGTTGAGATCGCCGACGACGACGCCCGCGCGGTGGAGCGCTTCGAGGAGCTGCGCGAGGCGCGCGAAGATCTGCATCACGCGGCCGTTCTCGATCAGGCCATCGCGGTGTCGGCGCCGCGCGAGGCGCGCGATCTCGAAGCCGCCCTCCACGATCGGCATCGCGTAGCCGATGGGGCGCTTCTGACGGTCGTGGACGATCGCCTCGGGGGCGACGACGCCGCGCGGGAGCCCGGTCGGGAACTCCGCGAGCTTGTCGAAGCGCTGCGCGAGGAGGCGACGCAAGCGATCGCGCTCCGCGCGCGGGAGCGCGCCGTCGGGGCGGTGGTAGAGCTTCACCGCGAGGGTGTCGTGTCGGTACACGGTGGCTTCGCCGCCGACGCCGAGGACGCGGCTCGGGTCGAGCTCGGCGCGGCGGCCTTCGATCGATACGGAGATCATGACGTGGCCTCCTCGGGGCGCCGCAGGATCGCGGCGACGGTGGTGTCGTCGTTCAGGCGCGCGAAGCGGCGGCCGACGACCTGCAAGCGCTTGTGCAGCAGGCTCTTGTTGCGGCGGAACCGCGCGTCGCGGGCGACGCGCTCCAAAGAGAAGCGCGCGCCATCCAGGGCGTCATCGTCGTTCGTCGCGTCGAGATCCGCGGCGCCGTCGGTCGCGACGACGAGGCAGTCGAAGTCACGAGCGTCCGCCGAGAAGAAGACGCGCGGTTCGGCGGCGTGCGCGGCGCCCACGACTTCGTAGGCCACGTAAGGCGGCGCGTTGTCGGGCCCGGCGTCGAGGACGGTGACGGCGCCGTCGACCATGAACACGCCGTCGCCCACGCCGACGATCGCTGCGCGCTCGCGCCCGACGACGCCGACGAGGAACGTGAAGAGGAAGAAGTCGGCGACGACCCCCTCGAGCGACCGAACGCCGAACCCCGTCGCGCTGCGACGAATCAAGGTCGAGAGCCCCGCCGCGAGCGCCCGCGCGAACGCGACAGGATCCTCGCCGCACGTCCGCCACTCCACGGGCGCCCACGCCGCGAGCCACTCCGCTGCGAGCCGCGCCCCGACCTCGGAGAACGCGCCGCTCGAGCACCCGTCGGTGACGACCACCGCGAGGGCGTCCTGGGTCGCCCCGGCCGCGACGCCGTCCTGGTTATTCCGCCCGAGCCGGACGTGCTCCGCGCCCGTGACGGTGCCGCACGCGACCACGTACCGGCCCGCGGGGGATTCATGTCCTGCGACACCCTCAAGAGTCATCATGACTCTTTATAGACATCCGAGACCCATTCGTCAAGCGGTGCCCCGCTCTGGACATCTCGGCGCCCCCCGTTGTCGGGTCTCGCGTGGACTTCCGCCGGCTCGTCGCGCTCGCCCGCCCGCAGTCGACGCGCCTTCTGATCGCGACGTTCGCGCTCTTGATCAGCTCCGGGATGACGCTGGTCTATCCGCAGGCGGTTCGGTGGATGATCGACGCCGTCGTCGCGCGCGAGTCCCTCGAGACGGTGAACCTCGCCGCGATCGTCCTGGTCGTCGCGTTCCTCGTGCAGTCGATCTTCTCGATGCTCCGCGCGTGGCTGTTCACGGTCGCCGGCGAGCGGGTCGTCGCCGATCTGAGGCACGACCTCTTCCGCGCGATCATGCGGCAGGACGTCGCCTTCTTCGACGAGCGCCGCACGGGCGAGCTCACGAACCGCCTCGCCTCGGACACGACGGTCCTCCAGAACACCGTGACCGTGAACGTGTCGATGGCGCTCCGCCACGCGCTCGGCGCGATCGGCGGCGTCGCGCTCCTCATCTGGATGAGCCCGATGCTCGCGGGCGTGTCGATGGCCGTCGTGCCCTTCGTCGCGATCGGCGCCTCGATCTACGGCCGCATCATTCGTCGCCTCTCACGCCGCGTGCAGGACGCGCTCGCCGCCTCCACCGAGGTCGCCGAGGAAGCGATCGCCGGCGTGCGCACCGTCCGCGCGTTCTCTCGCGAAGCCACCGAGGTCGCGCGCTACGGGGCGCGCGTCGACGACTCCTACGCGCTCGCCGCGAAGCGCGCGCTCGCGGTGGGTGGGTTCCAGGGTGTAGCCGGCTTCTTCGGCTACGCGTCCCTCGCGCTCGTCGTGTGGTTCGGCGGGCGCATGGTCCTCGAGGACGCGATGACGATCGGCTCGCTCACCGCGTTCCTGATCTACACGATGATGGTCGCCGTCTCGCTCGGCTCCCTCGCCAGCCTGTACGGCGACTTCATGCGCGCGGTCGGCGCGTCGCAGCGTGTGTTCGAGCTCCTCGACGCCTCCGCCGCGATCGAGATGCAGACCGGCGCCGACGCCCCGGACATCGAGGGGCGCGTCCTCGTCGACCGCGTCCGCTTCGCCTACCCTTCCCGCCCCGACGTCGTCGTCCTCGACGACTTCACCCTCGAGATCGCCCCCGGCCAAGTCGTCGCGCTCGTCGGCCCGTCCGGCGCGGGCAAGTCGACCGTCGCTTCCCTCCTGTTGCGGCTCTACGATCCCGACGAAGGCGTCGTCGCGATCGACGGCCGCGACATCCGCGACTTCGACCCGCGCGCGTGGCGCACCACGCTGGGCTTCGTGAGCCAGGAGCCCGCCCTCTTCGCGACCTCGATCGCCGAGAACATCCGCTACGGCCGCGACGGCGTCTCGGACGAAGCCGTCCGCGCGGCCGCGCGCGCCGCCAACGCCGAAGCGTTCATCGACGCGTTCCCCGAAGGCTTCGACACGCTCGTCGGCGAACGCGGCGTCCGGCTCTCCGGCGGTCAGAAGCAGCGCATCGCGATCGCCCGCGCGGTACTCCGCGATCCGCGAATCCTCATCCTCGACGAAGCGACCTCCGCCCTCGACGCCGAGAGCGAGCACCTCGTGAAGGAGGCCATCGACCGCCTCATGGAGGGCCGCACCACGCTCGTCATCGCGCACCGCCTCTCCACCGTGAAGAGCGCGGACCGCGTCGTCGTGCTCGAGGGCGGGCGCATCGCCGAGTCCGGCTCGCACGCCGCGCTGATGGAGAAGGACGGCCTCTACAAGAAGCTCGTCGAGCGGCAGTTCGCCGGAGCGGAAGCGCGGTAGTCGTCTACTCGATGCGCCAGATCGATCGCGTGCCGCCCGGCCGCTCGGACGCGAAGCTCGCCACCTTCGTGAAGCCCTCCCCGCTCCGCAACCTGTCTTGCGCGCGCCGCCCGAGGTTGCCGATCTCCTCGTCGGAGAACACGAGGTACTTCACACCGAGCGCGTCGATCGCCTCCGGATCGAGCGACGCCCTGAGCTTCGAGGACTCACGCCGCATCTCTTGGAGCACGTCGTTCTTCACGCCCATGTAGTACAGGTCCGTGTCCTCGGCGACGACGGAGAGCCCGCCCCAGACCGACAGCTCCATGGCCACGTTCGACTGCGCGTAGATCACGTCGTCGCTCTCGTAGTCGTGCGCGCGCAGCCAGTCGATGCACTGTCGCACCAGGCCGTCGCCCTGCCAGTTGCCGACCGCGTAGAGCCGGTAGTCTCCGTCCAACGGGAACAGCACGAACGTCGCCGCCACCACGCCGGTCCCGCACAGCGCCGCCGCGCCGAAGCGCCGACCCCACCGCGGCCACCACCCGGGGCGCGCCGCGAACCAACGGTCCGCCACGACCACGAAACACATCGACAGCGCGAACGACGCCGCCGACGGGAACTTCACGATGTCCCAGGAGCGCGTGTACGTGAACAGGTGCGCCACCGCGATCCCGCCGATCGCGAACGCCGTCATCATCACCACGCTCGAGCGCCGCGACATCACCGCGTCCGCGATGAACCACGGCAACAACACGAACCCGATGCCGAGGTTCACCGCGTGGTGCCACAGGATCCCCGTGATGGGCTCCTTCGCCGGGAAGCCCGGCGTCGACAACACGCGTACGAGGTTCGGATCGATGCTGTCGTTCGGCGCGAGCATCCCGCCGATCGCGTACGCGAGCAGGAACGACAACCCGAGCACGAGGCCGAGACCGAGGTACGGCCGAACTCCGCGCCCCGCCCTGAAGCCCCAAACCGGAAGCGACGCGAGCGCCGCCAGCCCACCGAGTGCGTAGTAGACGAACTGCCGAAAGCGCGCCGAGCATCACGATCGTCATCCCCGCCGTCGACCACCAGCGCGCCGACAACACCCGCTCCGCGTTCGACCGGCCCGCGAGCCGCGGGAACATCAACACCGCCGTCAGGAACAACGGCACGCCGAGCGACACCGGGTGTTGGAACACGTTCAACAGCTGCGTCGGGAACAGCTCCACCTCACACGTGGGGTGGTGGTACTGCGTCAGGCAACGCGGGTGCCTGCCCTCCACCCCCGCCAACAACACGAACGCCAATCCCGCCCCGAGGTGAATCGCCACCGCCGCGAGCGGCGCGGATCGCTCCGCGTCGGAGTCCGCCGCGACCGCCGCCGCCGCCCAACACATGAACAGCGCGAGGAAGATGCAGACGAGATCGATCGCGAGGTCGCTCGACAGGTCCGGACCGCGCGTGAGCACGCCGGCGAGGACGTCGAAGCCGTAGTGATAGCGCGCCTCCTCGTCCGGGTTCGACGGGTAGTAGAGCGGGTACACGCCGCGCCGGAACTGCTCGACCATCGACTTGTGGCCGTACACGGCGTGTTCGTCGTGCATCTGATAGCGCAGCGCGAGGTTCGTGTAGAGCGCGCCCATCGCGACGAGCACCACCGCGAACCACCACTCCGTCCGGCGCGACGCGCGGGGGAGCGGCTCGGGCGTCAGGTGCCGCGTGACGAACACCGCGAGCACCGCGAGGATCGCCGAGACGAACAGCCCGAGATCGAAGCTCTCGAGCAGCCGCGCGGCGGGCGCCATCGTGGAGAGGAACAGCCCGAGCGTGAAGGCGACCGTCAGCGCGCCCGGCGCGAACGGCGGCAGCGACCACGCGGTGATGCGCGAACGCACGAAGCGACGCGACGCGAACCCGAATCCGATGAACGCGATCAGCCCGAGCGCGATCGCGGCGAAGTTCAAGAGGCGGCCTCGACCACCCGCGGCGTCGACGCGGACTCGGGGACGATTCCGGTGCCGCGCCACGAGTTCTCGTTGTGCCAACCGATCGTGACGTCCTCGAGGTTCAACGCCGAGAACCAGGACCTGAACTCGTTCTCTCGAATGTAATGCGCGATCACCGGATTGAGGTGGTCGTGAACGATCGAGTGGACCTCGGGGTACGGGAACTTCGAGATGTGCCGGATGTACTCCTGGTAGAAGAGCCGCTTGCCGATCGGCGCCAGCGGGCCCTTCGCGAGCGGCGTGTACACCCCGCGCCCCATCGCGACGATCAGCGCGGCCGGGATCTTCGACAGCTCGTACACCCAGCGGTGCGGCATCTTCGAAGTGATCGCTTCGCGCACCGGGTTCACGCCGTGGACGATCCACCCGTTGTTCTCGCGCCCGTACACCCACGCGATCATCCGCC
>JAUHYN010001326.1 GCA_030426505.1 bacterium
CGGCGCGATCATCCACCGGCCGCCGCCGTCGTCCCCGCGTCGCGTACCGGCCGCGAAGCCGGAGACGCCGCCCCCGGTGCAGTCGCTCCTCGGCCACGAGCCGAGCGAAGAGGGCTACCCGGACTACCCCGACGACGTATCACCGAAGCCGACGCAACCCATCTTGCTCATCCAGTCGGACCCGATCGGCGTCCCGGTCAGCCTCGACGGCATCCCGCTCGGCAACACGCCGGTGATGTTGCCGCTCACCGAGGATCGCAAGGGCGGCAAGATCGAGTACGCGCTCCCGGGTTTGATCTCGAAGGAAGCCAACTTCACCGTCGAGGGCCCCGGGACGATGGAGATCTTCGAGAAGCTCGAGGTCGACCACGAGTACATCGCGCGCAAGAAGGCGCGCGCCGAGCAGCTGAAGAACAGCCCGCCGATCGAGTGAGCTAGAAAACCAACGTCAGCGCGGCCGCGCCGAAGAGGAGCCCTCCCGTCGCGAAGCTCGCAACGGAGGCGGTGTGGAGCGCCTTCGCGCTGCGCTGTTTGTCGGCGGCGCCCGTGACGTCCTCGGTCGCGTAGGCGCTGTTCGTCGCGGAGGTCGCCAGGGCGGAGAGCACGACCGCGGCGACCACCGCGACCGCGCCGGTGCTGCCGATGATCCAGGTGGAGGTCGGGATCGAGTCGTCGGGCGTCGGCGCGACGGTGGTGCCGACGCCGGTCGAGCCCGGCGGCGGCGCCGGGTCCTGCGGGCGGGTGTTCTGGCCACTCGAGAGCGCGGCGCGCTGGCGGGCGTCGAGGGGCTGCAGGACGTTCGGGTCCGGCGGGGGCGGCGGCGCGGTGGTGCGGCGCCGCGTGGACTTGCGGACCCGCGCCTTGATGCCGAGGCGATCGCGTACCTGGTTGAAGAGGTTCGAGGCCGCGCGGGACGCTCGCGCGGGGAGCCTCAGGCGCGCCGAGAGGCGCAGCGCGAGCTCGAACGAGCCCTCGGCGTCCTTCACGGAGCCGGCCTCGTGCTGGATGAGGCCGATGTAGAGGCGGGCCTTCCCGCGCTCGGCCCGGGTGCCCTTGGCATCGAGGGCCGCGAGCAGGAGCCCGAGGGCCGCTTGGTTGTTGCCGGACTCGTACTGGGCGACGCCCGCGGCGAGGTGGTCCCCCGCGGTCGCGGTGGCGAGGCTCAGCCCGAGGAGCAAGGCGACGGCGCCCACGGCTCCACCATAACCCCAATCCGGCCGCGGAGGGCCTGACATCCTCGGATCGTCGGACGCCGAGCGCATTGCCGGCGGGGGGCCCCCTGGGATAGGCCTCGGGCCGTGCGTCGGATCCTCGCCCTCGCCCTCGTCTCGGCGGCCGTCGGCTGTCGCTCGGAGTCGGCCGCGCCGCTGGTGCAGGTCGCCGCGGAGGCCGCGGCGCTCGACGCGACTTCCGTGGAGATCACCTTCACGCACCCGATCGACGCGGCCGCGTTCGACGCCGCCTCGATCACGGTGGACGCGCCGCTGGAGCGACCGCCGATTTCGTTGGCCGTCACGAACGTAACTCTGGATGGAGACACGCTCCGGCTGACCACCGCGCCGCAGACGGGCGGCACCTTGTACGCGATCGCGCTCGACGGCGTGGCGTTCGAGGGCCTGTCGCGGGTCGACGCGCCGACGCGCGTCCAGTTTCGCGGTTACGGTCGGACGGACGTCACGATCACGTTGGAGACGGACGGCTTCGTGGTGCCGAGCGGCGTGGACGCGCTCGTCACGATCGACGGTGCCGGCGAGTACACGCAGGCGCTCGTCCGCGCGCCGATGACGCAGGTGCAGCCGGGCATCTTCACGGTGACGGTGTCGGCGCGGATCGATCCGAGTCGACTCCACGCCGCGCGCGCGGTGACGGCGGCGGGCGTGGAGGCGGCGCAGCTCGTCACGTTTTCCGGGGCGGGGAGCGACCCGGTGCTGGTCGGGCTCACGCCGCTCCTCGAGCCGCTCCCCGAGTTCGAGGCGCCGGTGGACGCGACGCCCGGCGACGGACGCGCGCCGGTTCGACTGATCTTCGACGACCGCTTCGCGCGCGCGCTCGTGGCGCCGCGCGTGCGCCTCTCGGTGAACGCCGGCGGCGCGTTCGACGCGGCGAGCACGCGCGTGGACGAGCTCACGCGGGTCGCGAACGAGACGCGCGTGTTCGAGCGGATCGTGGAGGTCGAGGTCGCGCCGAATCGCCGCCTCGACGGGACGTCAGCCGACACGTTCCCGTACGTCGCGTTCCTCGTGGAGGGCG